>JAGQRU010000040.1:0-25972 GCA_020425105.1 Paracoccaceae bacterium | reverse complement strand
CTGCACGTCCAGCAGCATCAGGCTGGGGCGGTGTTGGCGCACTGCCGCGATGGCTTCCAGCCCGTTTGCGGCTTCGGCCAGGACCGGGATGCCGTCGGTTTCGATCAGGCCCGGCGCCTCAAGCGCGGCGCGCAGACCGCTCCGCACGATGGCATGATCGTCGGCGATGACCGCTGTATAGGTTTTCACTGCCCGCGCTCCGCCGGTTGCCTGTCCTGACCCGATCCCGTTAGAACAAATGCCTAGGGGCGGGTGCAATTGCTTTCGCGTCCCGCCGTCGTTGTGATCGAGGTCCCATGCCCAAAACCGTCCTTCCCCTGTTTCTGGCCGCGCTGCTCTGTGCGCCGGGCGCGGCGCTGGCACAGGCAAAGGCGCTGAACCCGACACGGGCCGAGGTCGATGCCTTCACCCGCGCGGACCGGGACGGCGACCGGCAACTGGATGCCGAGGAGTTTCGCGTTTTTGTGCAGGCGATGGCGCAGGCCGGGCAGCCGACAGCAAAACGGATCCGGTTTTTCGGCGCCTATGGGATGGCCTTCGGGATTGTCGACGCGGACAAGGACGGCCGGCTAACCCCGGCGGAACTGCGTGCCGCCGATGACGACTATCGCAGGAAGGGCGGCTGACCGGCGCCGGTCAGTCGGCCCGGTCGCGCAGCCAGTCGAAGCGGACGCTGCCGCCAGCGCTGCGGCGCAGATCCATCGGATAGGCGAGCACGACCTGAAAGCCGCCTGCGGGATCCGCCTTGGCGAAGTAAAAGATCTGACGCGCCGGTTCGACAGGGGCGCAGGCTTGTCCGCCGGGCGGGGCCGTCTGGCGCCAGGCGGCGTCGCGGCGGGTGCCGAATGCCTTGGCCAGATCCGATCCCGCAAGGTCGCGCAGACAGACGGATACCAGCCGGGCTGAGCCCGCTGCGGTGTCCGTCACAGGGCCCGGGGCAACAGTCACAAGGATCCGGTCATGGTGGCCGCTTTGCAGCACCGGCCCGGCGCCGGGATTTTGCGCGACGGCTGGCAGAGACAGCAGCGCCGCGGTGAGGGCGGCCCGAAACGGGGGCGGGTGGGTCATGGCATGCTCCGGCGAATGGGATTGCACCGAAAATCGGCCACTGACCCGGGCCGCGATATGGGGTGGATCCTTCATTTTGACCGGACCCGGCGGCGGATCGCTTGCGCCTGTGGGTCCAAACCCCGCATGCTGCCCGGGCGCGACGCTGCGCGCCTCAGGATCCGCACATCACATGGCCGCTGACCCCCGACCCCGCTTTGTCCCGCTGTGGCGCGCCGCCTTGTTGTGCGTCGCGCTGGCATGGGCATGGGCAGGCGCGGCGGCGGTGCTGGACCTATCCCCCGGCCAGGACGCGGTGGATCTGCGCCCGCATCTGCGCTACGGCGCCGATCGCTCTGCCGATCTGGCGACGATGCTGGGCCGGTTTCGCGCCGGTGGCTTTGACGACCGCCTTCGGGTCAACACGCTTGAAACCAATTATGCCCCCGAAGCCTGGGCCGCGCTGGATCTGGTCAATGCCAGCTTCGATGACGGGCGCCTGCCGGACCCGTTTTCGATCCTGATCGAGCTGCCACTTGTGAGCGAGGTCGATATCTATCTGGTGCGCGACGACGGTCTGACCGAGAGCCTGCTGGATTATTCCATCTTCGCGCCCTTCGATCCGGCGCAGCATTCCGTGGCGCGCCTGCGCAGCGCGGTGTTTCGCTTGGCGCCGCAGGAACGCGCGACCGTGCTGGTCAATTTCAAGTTCGGGCCCTTCCAATCGTTCCGGATGAGCCTGGAGACCCCGCCGCAGATCGAATCCCGCGCGCTGATCGGCGGGGTCGGGCTGACCGCGTTCTATGCGTTCAGTCTTGCCTGTCTGCTGTTTTTCGTGGCCTTCTATGTGGCGCTGAAAGACTGGATCAGCTTGCTCTTCGCGCTCAACTTCATCGTCGGTCTTGGATTTATCAGCTATATCGACGGGCTGGCCTTCCGGTTCTTCTATCCCGCCCGGCCCGACCTTCAGTCACCCATCGGGTTTTTCTTTCTCTATGCGCTGTCGATGTCGGGGTTCCTGCTGGCGGCGCATGGTCTGGCGGTCGGCGGCGTCCGGAAGCTGGCGCGATGGGTGCGCGCGGCGTCCCTGGTGTCGGTGGCCGGGTATGCGATGGCGCTTGTGTCGCCCGGAACCTATTCGGCAACGCTCGGCTATGGCTTGCTGGGCAGCAGCTTCGTGGCCGTGCTGTTCGGCAACAAGGCCTGGCGCCGACGGCAGGGGCCGACCCATGCGCTGGCCTGGTGGATGACGGTCGCCTCGACCCTGGCGATTGTCGCCCTGATCGGGCTTGTCGCCAGCGGCGTGGCACAGGCCTGGCTGCAGATCCCGCAGGCGATCAAGATCGTCTATCTGGTCCTGATGGTATCGACGATCGTCAGCTTTACCGCCCATGTCCTGAGCATCCGCCGTGATCACGCGCTGGCGGTGGCGGCAAAGCTGGAAGCGCTGGAGCAGGAAGCCGCCCGCAGCCGCGAGTTGCTGCTGGCCGAACAGAATTACAATCGTGCCCGCGACCTGGCCCGGCTGCGCCAGCGCCAGCTGGCCACGGCCAGCCACGATTTGAAGCAGCCGCTGACATCATTGCGGATGACGCTGGACAGTCTGGGCGGGCAGATGGATCCGGCCCTGCGCAGCCGCATGGCCGAGGCTTTCGATTATATGGAGGCCCTGTCGGGCGAATATCTGCGCGATGCCGCCCCGGGCGGTAGGACGAGCGACGGGACGGGGGACGCGGAGGCTGAAGACGGCCCGCCGGTCACGGCTGGTGCGTCCGATGCCGCCGCCGATCCCTATGCCCTGTCGCTGATCCTGCAGACCGTGCGGCAGATGTTTGGTGAGGAAGCGGTGTCGAAAGGGCTGCGCTTCGACATCGTGGACAGCAGCCTTCAGACCGTCGTGCCGCCGTTGGCGGTGATGCGGATCGTCAGCAATCTTGCCGCCAACGCGGTCAAATACACGCACGAGGGGCGCGTGCTGGCCGGGGTGCGCAGGCGCGGGAGCAGGGCCGAGATCTGGGTCTGCGATACCGGCCCGGGGATGAGCGCGGCCGAGATCGCCGATTTCCGCCGCGAAGGCCGCAAGGGGACGGCGTCCGACGGCCATGGGCTGGGTCTCGCGGTGTGCTTCGGGCTGGCACAAGATCACGGGCTGAACCTGGATCTGCGGTCAGCGCCCGGGCGCGGTACGGTATTCCACCTGTCCTTGCCGGTTCTCTGATCCGTCGCCCTCTGCCGGGCGCCGCCGAATGGGGGATCGCCCCCATGCCCGCAAAACCGGGCGCTGGTTAAGGTTTCTTCAGACGCGGCGCTTCTGCCGCAGACGAAGGAGACCCGGCAGATGCCCACCGACACCCAAAGCCCCATCGACACCCATTCGCGTTTTGCCCTGATCGGCGAGGCGGTCGCGCTGCTGGCGCAATCGGATCTTTACGGGCGCCGCAGCCTGCAGGATGTGGGCGGCCTTCTGCTGCCGCCCCTGGCCCTGGGCCAGATCCGCCTGTGGCGGCGCGGCGGGCATCTGGTGGGGCTGGCAAGCTGGGCGTGGCTCGACGCGGCGACCGAAGAGGCCGTGCTGGCGGGCGACCACCCGCTGGCGCCGCAGGACTGGCAGTGCGGAGACCATCCGGTGGTGATGGATTTCGCAGCCCCGTTCGGCGGCGGATTTGCCATGGGCCGCGATCTTCTGCGCGAGGTCTTTCCGGACCGCGCCGTCCGCGCCGTGCGCCGCGATGCCAGCGGCCGGGCCAAACGCATCGTCCAGTTTCCGGGTCGGGACGCGGCCGGACAGCCGCAGCACAGCGCCGCACGCGCTGCCTGACCGCTCTGACACAACGCAACTCTGAAAAAGGATCACGACCATGGGAAGCACCTTCTCCTCCAGCCCGCACCAGACCTTCAAGCTTTACGGTCTTTACAGCAGCAAGGATGCCGGCAGCGGCAATGACAAGCTCTATGGCTATAGCCTGTACAAGAACAAGTTGTGGGGCGGATCCGGCAACGACTTTGTCGGCGGCTGGGGCAGCGTCAACGAATTGCATGGCGGGTCCGGCAATGACACGGTCAAGGCCTATGGCGTCACCAACCATCTGTGGGGCGACAGCGGCAACGACACGCTGTACGGCTATGGCGGCTATAACGCCATGTATGGCGGCACCGGCAACGATACGCTCTATGGCCGTGGCGCCACCAACAAGATGTGGGGCGATGACGGCTATGACACGCTGAAGGGCTATGGCGCCTATAACTACCTGAGCGGCGGCAATCATAACGATACGCTCTATGCCTATGGCGCGAAGAACGATCTTTATGGCGGCAATCACGATGACCGGCTTTACGGCTATGGCGTCGCGAACAAGCTTGATGGCGGCTCGGGTAACGACACCGTCAAAGGCTACGGCGCGACCAACCACATGTACGGGCAGTCAGGCCAGGACTGGATGGAAGGTCGTGGCGCGTGGAACCATATGGATGGCGGTGCTGACAACGACACCATGCTGGGCATCGGTGCCTATAACGCAATGTATGGCGGCACCGGCGACGACACCATGGAAGCGCGCGGCGTGACAAACAACGCCCATGGCGGGTCCGGCAACGACACCATCCGGGGCATCGGCGGCGTGAACGCGCTGTTCGGTGACACCGGCGATGACCGCATCGAAGGCATCGGCGGCGTCAACCATGCCGATGGCGGCGACGGCAACGACGTGCTGCGCGGCGCGGGCGGGGTCAACACGTTCTTTGGCGGCGCCGGCGACGATGTGCTGGAAAGCCTGGGCGGCGTGAATGTCATGTCCGGCGGCGACGGTAACGACAAGATGATCGCCGCGGCGGTGGTGGCCACCACCCAGTTCGGCGATGCCGGCGACGATACGATGATTGCGGTCAGCGCCGGGAACGGCCAGTGGGGCGGCGATGGCAACGACACGCTGGTGGGCATCGGCAACACCAATATCCAGTCCGGCGGCAATGGCGCCGACACGCTGATTGCGAGCGGGGCCACCAATGTGCAGATGGGCGATGGTGGGGCCGACGCGCTCTTCGCGCTCGGATCGCTGAACGTCCAGCTGGGCGGCGCGGGGCGCGACGTTGCGGTGGGCTTCGGGTCGACCAATATTCAGCATGGCGGCGCGGGTGACGATGTGCTTGCGGCGCTTGGCGGCGCCAATATCCAGATCGGCGCCGAAGGCAATGACTGGCTGATCGGCGCGGGCAGCGGAAACCTGCAATTCGGCGGTCATCTGTGGTCCACCTTGCCCACCGATGTCGATCTGGGCGGTTTTGATCTGGCCGCGGCGCAGGACAAGCTCGACGATTTCACCGGAGTGTCGGGCAGCGACGGCGACAACGTCCTGCTGGCCGGGGGCACCGTCAATATCCAGATCGGCGGGCGCGGCAACGACGTGTCCATCGGCGGCGGCAAGGGCAACATTCAGGCCTCTGGCGACGGCGACGATGTGCTGATCGGCTGGGGGCGCGGCAACGCGCAATCCGGCGGCGCGGGCACCGATCTGCTGATCGGGATGGGGCAGGTCAATGTCCAGTCCGGCGGCGACGATGGCGACGTCATGCTTGCGGTGGAGCGCGGCAAGCAGGCGGGTATCCAGACCCAGTTCGGCAATGACGGCGGCGATCTGATGATCTCGCGCGGGGGGGATGGCGATGCCGACCTGTGGCAAACCCTGAAAGACGCAGTGGAGGCTGCAAAGGACAAGCAGACCGCACAGGACGACCCCGACCCGGCGGATGATGACGACGATGACACCGCCACCGCCAAGGATGACGATGACCGCAGCGCCAAGGACAAGCTTCTAGAGGACGCGCCGTCGCTGAACCTGCAATTCGGCGGCGCGGGGGACGATGTGTTCCATGTGGCGGGCGATCTGGGCTTCCAGATGGGCGGCACCGGTGCGGACATCTTCCTGGGCGGCGGCAGCCACAACCTGTCCTTTGGCGGTGCGGACAGCGATCTGATGCTGGTCACCGGGGACAAGGCCAATATCGTGATGGGCGAAGCCGGTGGCGATTGGCTGATCGACAGCTCGGCCTTTTCCGATCTGTTCTGGTCGGCGGTCGCCCCGTCATTGCCCGGGTCGGGGAGCGGTACGTCGCTGCCCTTCGCCAGCGGCCTCTTTGCCCCGATATCCGCGGTGGGCGCCACCGTGGACGGGCTGCAGTCGATGCTGAACGCGCTGAACCCGCTGGATCAGGCCGTGACGACCGTGTCGGGTGTGATCGACGCCGCGCAGGACGCGGTGGCCGATGCTCAGGCCGCGCTGCAATCCTTTGTCGATCTGGCCCGGACGCAATATCTGGGGGGTGACGGCGACGATTTCCTGTCATCGGGCAGCGATGGCGGCGATCTGGCCGGCGGTACGGGGGACGATACCTATCTCTTCTCGTTCGGCGATGATGCCGAGATCGACATCGACGAAGCGGGTCTGGATGCGCTGCGCGACGTGGCCGAGGTCTTGAACCTGACGGACGGCCTGATCGACGCGGTGACCGGCGGCGCCGGCGGGGCCGACACACTGGAGCTGCGCAACGCCGGAGCGATCGATGGCAGCGACCTGCGCTTCTACGTGGAAAGCGGCCGCGATCTGGTGATCGAAGCCGATGGCGGGGCGGTGCGGATCAAGAACATGGACGATCTTACCAGCCGGGTTGAAACCCTGGTGCTGAACGAAGGCGGGCAGACCCGCAGCTTCGATCTGGGCTCTGCCTTCGAAGACGGGCTGTTCACGGCGACGGGAGCGGACCGGCCCGGTCAAAGCGGTATTGGGGTGCTGGATACGTTCGATTTCATCTTTGGCTCCGGCACCGCCGGGCAGGTGGATCTGGGTGCCTACGCTGGGACCTCGGGCGGGCAGAGCGCAGTGGATATCGCCTTCGCCGCGGCCTTCGACGGCTGGATCGACACGGTGGCCGATGTCGCATCTTCGCTGCCCTTGGTGGGGCATCTGGCCGATGACGCGGCGAACCTCGCCCACGCGGTGCTGGACTTCCAGATCCCGGCAGCGCCCGACATGCTCGACTTCGCCTGAGATCCGGTGCGGGGGGCACCAGCCTCCCGCCGCTGGAACAGCGTGACGCCACGGACCTGCGAAGGTGCGTGGCGTTTGCCGTATGGGCGGAACGCGAAAAGCGACGTTTGGAACTAGCGAGGCGGCGGGTTCGGAAAGCCGGTCATCAGTTCCTGCGCTCCGCCTGGACAGTGCTGCGATGCCTGCGCTCGGTGGAGATGTTCGGTGCCGGTGATACCGGTGCGCGCTTTGCGATGATATGCAGAGTGTCCGGCGCACGCGGCCTCGAAGCCCGGGCCGTGGCGCGATCGTCGGTTGCCGATGTCCGCAACGCGGTCCGCGATCCGGGCGGCGTCCAGGTGGGCCCGAAGGGCATCGCCATCAGCCGGTGGTCCCGGCCGGCCGGGCGGATCTTCGCGTCAATCCGTCGATGCCGGAGGGCGAGAGCGCCACACTCCGCGGGAAGGAGTGTGGCGCGCCTCTACCCGGATGTCGTTTTGGGGGGGACGTCCGGGCAGAGCAGGAACCGCGATCGCAGGCAATGCGTCGCGGAAGTTCTGAAACAGGTGCGCAGGAGCGGGCGGCGGCCCGGCGTTCGAGAAGACCCACGGGTGTCGCGCCACGCCGCCGCATGACCATCGTGCGGTCATCCGCCGTGGTGCAAAACGTCATGACTGTCCCGATCACGCCGAAGCGTGTGAGACCCGTGTTGCGCATGAAATCCTCCCAGATTTTTCTGGCGCGGCGTGCCGCGCGCGCCGGTGCCCGGGCTAAGGGCGCCTTTACTATCGTGACGCTAGGAAAGTTTTCGCAACTGCAATCACGGCTCGATTTTTTTTCCTGTCAATTCATCCACAATCCAACCTCCTGTCAGGTAAAGATATTTTCTTGCGAGCGCAGAAAGATACCGAAACTACAGGATAAAATTATGCTGCGATGCGGCGTAAAATGACGCTGGCCGGGGCAACATTCCGGGCGTCGCGGCCTGCAATCTAAGGTGGTGCTTTCTGCGGTGCAGAGCGCCGCGAAAGAGGGCAATTGAGAGCAAGAATCAGTGCGGTCGCGTCCCTGGGTTTTCCCGCGCGCGGCGCCGAACGGGGTGTTGTGGCAATTTGATCCTTTCAAGTTGCGGAAAAGGATGGAAAAAACGGATGAGCCTGCGGCACTATCCTGCGGGCCTTGGGGGGACAAATGCCGCGCAGTGCGCTGACAGGGACGCGAATCCGCGAACGGCGGACAATGCTTGGTATAAAGCAGGCCGATCTGGCGCGTACGGTCGAAATCTCGCCTTCCTATCTGAACCTGATCGAACACAACCGGCGCCGGATCGCGGGGAAGCTGCTGGGCCGCATCGCGCGGACCCTGCATGTGGATGTCGCGGCGCTGACCCAAGGGGCCGAAACCGAACAGGTCGATCAGCTGGGCGCGGCGGCGGCGGCGCATCCGGAGCTTGACGTCGAACTGGACCGGATCGACGAATTCGTGGGCCGTTTTCCGGGCTGGGCACGTCTGATGAGCGCGCAGCAGCGCCGCCTGGTGCAGCTGGAACATCATGTGGCGAGCCTGGTCGACCGCCTGGCGCACGACCCGTTTCTGTCGGCGTCGTTGCATGATCTGCTGTCGAAAGTGTCGTCGATCCAGTCCACAGCCTCGATCCTGGCCGAAACGGAAGACCTGGACGATATCTGGAAGAAGCGGTTCCATCGCAACCTGCATGCCGACAGCCAGAAGCTGGCCGATGGGGCTTCGGCGCTGGTTGATTATCTGGATGCAGACGGAAATGCCGAACTGGGCGTCGTCAGTCCGCAGGAGGAACTGGAAGCCTTCCTGAACCGCACCGGCTTTCACATACCGGGGCTGGAAACCGATGTGCCGGATCTCGCCGAAACGCTGGTCGCACGGGATACGTCGCTGCGGTCCGCCGCCGGGCGCACGCTCGTGCGCGATTATCTGATCCGGTACCGGCAGGAAGCCATGGCGATGCCGTTGGCGACCTTCACGGCGGCGGCGAAAGAGGTTCATTATGATCCGGCCCGCCTGTCGCAGCGCTTCGGGTGCGATGTCACGGCGGTGTTCCGTCGGCTCGCCTCGCTGCCCCATGACAGCGGCAGCCGCAGGATCGGGCTGGTGGTGTGCGATGGTGCGGGGGCGCTGACCTTGCGCAAGGCGACCGATATGCTTCCCTTGCCGCGGTTCGGATCGGCTTGCGCGCTCTGGCCGCTGTATCGGGCGTTGACGCGCCCGATGGCGCCGGTGCGGGCGGTGCTTGAACACGCGTCCCGCCCGGGATTCCGGTTTGTATGCTATGCCATGTCGCATGCCAGCTATCCGCACGGGTTTGCCGGCCCGGCGGTCTATGAGGCGTCGATGATCCTGGTGCCGCCGGCGCTTCTGGACCCCGCAGATGCCCTCGGTCAGCCTGAGGTTGTGGGCACATCCTGCAGGGTCTGTCCGGTGGTCAATTGTGCCGCGCGGCGCGAGCCGTCGATCCTGGCCGATGGCTTTGACAGCGCGGCGCGATTGCCCCAATAGTCTTTGATAACAAAATTCCGCAGCAGGGGGACGGCTGCGTGCGTGGGGGGAATGTGGCGCGATGGGCCGTCATGTGCTGTTGATCGAAGATGAACCAAACATCATGGAAGCCATCCGTTTCTTTCTGTCGCGCGACGGCTGGAAGGTGTCGTGCCATTCCGATGGCGCCACGGCGGTGGCCGAGGTGAACCGTATTCTGCCCGATGTCGTTCTGCTGGATGTCATGCTGCCGAACCGCAGCGGGTTTGACGTGCTGAAGGATCTGCGCGCGGCGGAAGCGACGCAGAACATTCCCGTCCTGATGCTGACGGCGAAGGGACAGACCAAAGATCGTGAGCGGGCCGAAAACCTGGGCGCAAGCGGCTTCATGACCAAACCGTTTTCAAATGCCGCGGTGCGCGACACGTTGCACCGTCTTGTGGGACATGCCTGAGGCCCCGTCAGATCTGTATCTTGCGCGGCAAACCTATCGCCGCCGGCGCATCCGGGACGGATCGCGGCTGCTGCCGGTCTTTGGCACCTTTCTGTTCATGCTGCCGCTGTTGTGGGAAAACGGCAGCGACGGGGGGGCGATGACCTTGGCGCAAAAAACCATCTATCTGTTCCTTGTGTGGTTCCTGCTGGCTGGTGCCGCTGCAGTGTTGGCGCGTTGGCACAAGGCTGCCGAACTGGCGGCGGAAGAAGGTAAAGACGGGGCGCCGCAACCGGTTCAGGAAGACTGATGTTCGCGTTCGATCTTCTGCTTGTCGTCTGCCTGGCCTATGTCGCGGCGCTGTTCGTCGTCGCCTTCCTGGCCGAGCGGCGGGCGCGGCAGGGCCGGGTTGGGTGGCTGAAATCGCCGTTGGTCTATACCCTGTCGCTGTCGATCTATTGTACCGCCTGGACGTTTTACGGCGCCGTCGGATATGCCGCGCGATCAGGGCTGGAATACGTTTCGATCTATGTCGGTCCGTCATTGGTGATGGTGGGCTGGCTTTGGGTGCTGCGCAAACTGGTTCGGATCGGGCGGACGCAGCGGATCACCTCGGTCGCGGATCTGGTGTCGTCGCGCTATGGAAAATCCACCATGCTGGGCGGGCTGGTGACATTGCTGGCGGTGGTCGGCGCCACCCCCTATATCGCGTTGCAGCTTCAATCGGTGACCCTGTCCTTCGGCGTGTTCGGGGCGGCGTCGCCCGGCGATTGGCCGATGACGAACCAGCACGCGACGGCAATCTGGGTTGCGGTAGGTCTGGCGGTCTTCACCGTGGTCTTCGGCACCCGCAATCTGGACGCGAACGAACGCCATCACGGGGTGGTCATGGCCATCGCCGTCGAAGCGCTGGTGAAACTGTTCGCTCTGCTCGCAGTGGGCGTTTTCGTCGTCTGGGGCGTGGCTGGCGGGCCGGCAGAGATCCTGGCGCGCATCGACGCATCGCCCATGGCCGCCGTGCCCGCGTCGGGCAGCCGCTGGATCGCGCTGATCTTTCTCTCTGGCGCGGCATTTCTGTGCCTGCCGCGGATGTTTCAGGTTCTGGTGGTCGAAAACGACGATGAAAACCACCTTGCGACCGCGTCCTGGGCGTTTCCTCTTTATCTGGCGTTGATGAGCCTCTTCGTGCTGCCAATCGCGGCGGTAGGGCTGACCGAATTGCCCGCGGGGTCGAACCCGGATCTGTTCGTGCTGACGCTGCCATTGGCCGAAGGGCAGAACGCGCTGGCGCTGCTGGTCTTTCTGGGCGGGTTTTCATCGGCGACATCGATGGTGATTGTCGCGGCCATCGCTTTGTCCACGATGGTGTCGAACCATGTGGTCATGCCTCTGTGGCTCAGGTTCCGGCGCGGCGAGTTGTCGATGACCGGCGATGTCCGCGAGGTGGTGCTGATGTCCCGGCGTCTGTCCATCGCGGGCGTGCTTGGTCTGGGCTATCTCTATTACAGCTTTTCGGGCGGGGGCGAGGCGCTGGCCGCGATCGGTCTGATCAGCTTTGCCGGGGTGGTGCAGATCCTGCCCGCCATCGTCGGCGGCATCTTCTGGCGCGGCGCGACCCGGATCGGGGCGGCGTGGGGGGTCTCGGTGGGGTTTCTGGTGTGGCTCTACACGATGTTCCTGCCCAGCTTCGGACCCGATGTCATGCTATCGGCCGCAACTCTGGCGCAGGGGCCGTTCGGTATCGGCTGGCTGCGGCCGCAGGCACTGTTCGGGCTGACGCGGCTCGACCCGCTGGTGCATGCGCTGATCTGGTCGCTGGTGCTGAACGCGCTGGCCTTCTGTCTGGGATCGCTGTTCAGCTTTCCGCAGCCTCTGGAGCGTGTGCAGGGGGCGCAGTTCGTCGATGTTTTCGACTATACCGGCAACCACAGAGTCGGGAGCCGGGGCAATATCGGTGGCGAAGACCTGTTGATCATGGCGCAGCGGATCCTGGGTCCCGGCGAGGCGCAGGCGCTGTTCCAGGCAGAGGCGAAAGCGCAGGGAAAGCAGGGCTACCTGCCTGACATCACGGTGGATTTCATTGACCGCTTCGAACGCCGGATCGCCGGTTCGGTGGGCGCGGCGACCGCTCATGCGATGGTCAGCCAGATGGTGAGCGGCGCGTCGGTATCCGTGCATGACCTGATGGCTGTGGCCGATGAAACCGCACAGATCATGGAGCATTCCAGTCAGCTTGAGGCAAAATCGACCGAGCTGGCGCGCACCGCGCGGCAATTGCGCGAGGCGAATGAAAAACTGACCGCGCTGTCGGTCCAGAAAGATGCGTTTCTGAGCCAGATCAGCCACGAATTGCGCACGCCCATGACCTCGATCCGGGCGTTTTCCGAAATCCTGATGATGGAGGACGCGCTGAGCCCGGAGGAAAAGACGCGCTATTGCAAGATCATCCATGATGAAGCGATCCGGCTGACCCGGCTGCTGGACGCGCTTTTGGACCTGAACGTGCTGGAACACGGGCAGGTGACCATCGAAAGCGAAGCCGCGGTGCTGCGCGATGTGCTGGACCGCGCGGTTTTTGCCACCTCTGCGGTCAGCGCCGACAGGATCTTTACCATCGACCGCAACGAGGCGCGTGAGGCCATCCGCATCCGCACGGATCTGGACCGGTTGAGCCAGGTTTTCATCAATCTCATCGCCAATGCGCGGAAATATTGCGATGCGGACCGGCCGCGGCTGGCGATCCGGGTCATCGAGATCGACAATCGGCTCGCGGTGGATTTTGTCGATAACGGGACGGGCATCCCCGAGGAAAGCCAGACGCTGATTTTCGAGAAATTTTCGCGGCTGTCGGATCACTCTGCGGCGGGCGGCGCGGGGCTTGGCCTTGCGATCTGCCGTGAGATCATGGCGAAGTTGGGCGGTTCCGTCGCGTATCTGCCGGGGCAGGGCGGTGCGGCGTTTCGGGTCCTGCTGCCGGAATTTGAACTGGAAAAGGCCGCATAGGCAGGGGCTGTTCAGAAAAAACTAACCCTGTTCGGCGCAGTCTGGCGGCAACATTGTGCAGGACCGCGCCCCTATGAACGATCTTTCCCCATCCGTGTTGCGTCGCATGGCCGGTGCCGGGCGGACGGAGGCCGCGATCGGCCCCATGACCTTGGCCCGCGCCGCCGGGCTTGCCGTGTCTCGCGCGGCGCAGGATGTGCTGCGCGTGCCTCTGGCGTTGAAAGAGGCCGAACATACTGAAATCGCGTTGGATCAGATCGGCGATCTGGTGCCGGAACAGGCGCTCTTGGTCCTGCTGCACGGTCCTGGTGGCGCGCGCGGGGTCATTGCCCTGGATGCGAGTCTGCTGGCCGCCATCCTGCAGGCCCAGACCACCGGTCGCGTCACGGGAAGCGAGGTGCCGCCGCGCAATCCGACACAGACGGACGCGGTGCTGACACGGCGCTTTGTCAGCGTGTTTCTGGACACGCTGGCCTTGCGGCTGGAAGGGCAGCGGCTGGCGAACTGGGCCCGTGCCTATACCGCCCGCGATCAGGTGCGCGATCCGAAACGTTTGCCGCATGTTCTGGACGACGGTGTTTTCGGTGCGCTGCGCATAACCGTGGATATTGCCCAGGGGGTGCGGTTGGGGCAGCTTGTCTTGTTCTTGCCCGGACGCGGCGCCATGGGTGCCGCAGATGCCACGGCCAGTCAGGAAGGACGCGCCTGGGAAGAGGCGATGGCAAGCCGCGTTCTGGACAGTCAGGCGGAAATCGAAGCGGTGCTGATGCGAATGAAGCTGCCCTTGTCGAAGGTTTCGCGGTTGGCGGTCGGCGATGTGCTGCCCTTTGCGCCGGCGTTGCTTGGCCGTGTGCGGCTGGAAAGCGCGGGCGGGCAGGTGATCGGGGCCGCAAAGCTGGGCAAATCGGGCGGGATGCGCGCGGTCAAAGTGGTCGCTGGCGGCGTGACGCCGCCGCATGCCGCCGGTGCCGCGGCCGACAAGCCGGCAGCGCCAAAATCGACCGAACTGACGGTGGTCGGGGCGCAGAAGCCCGCAGAATAGCCGCCGGTCGTCAGCCGCCAGCAAGTGCCGCGAATTGCGGCCGGAACGGGCTGTGATCGTACCCCGCGGCGCGGGTCGCCGCCAGAACCCCGTCCGCACCCAGATCCGGCGCCATGATCAGCGACCAGACGATTGCGCTGCGGTTGCCCGACGCGCAATAGGCGAGAACCTTTTCCCCGTCCCTGCGCAACACCTCGGCCTGGGTATCCACCGTGTCCTGGGTCAGCGCGCCGTGCACCACGGGATTGATCACGAAGCCCAGCCCCGCCGCTGCCGCGGCTTCGGCCATGACGGCGGCGTGAAGATCGGGCGGAATTTCTCCGTCCGGCCGGTTGCAGATCACCGTGGTGAACCCTGCGGCCTTGACCGCAGGCAGATCGTCAGGTGCGATTTGGGGCGAGACGGCATAGGCGTCTGTCAGGGGTCTGATGTCCATGGCGCGGAAATTACGCTCCGGCGCCGAGCGCGTCCAGTCGCATCCGCACATGCGGCGCCGCGAGCATCCCGGCAAGCATCGCGATGCCGAAGATCCACACACCGGGCCCGCCGAAGCTGAGCGAGGCCATGGCTGGACCCGGGCAAAGACCGACCAGCCCCCATCCCATGCCGAACAGGATCGACCCTGTCACCAGATTGCGCCCCAGTTTCTGCTCCGGCGGCGGCGGGAAACTGCCCCCGAGAACCGGCGCGCGTCCGCGCGTCAGCATCCAGGCAACGGCCATCGGCAGGATGGCGCCGCCCATGACAAAGGCAAGCGTCGGGTCCCAGGCGCCGAAAATATCCAGCCATCCCTGAACCTTGCGCGTGTCGGTCATGCCGGACACCAGAAGCCCCGTTCCAAAAAGACTGCCCGCCAATGCCGCGAAGAGATTGCGCATCAGATCACTCCCAGAACGTGGCGAAAGAGCACGACGGTCAGGCCGCCGGCGCCGATGTAAAAGACGGTTGCAACGATGCCGCGCAGCGACAGCCGCGAGATGCCGCAGACCCCATGCCCGGACGTACAGCCATTGGCGATTCGTGTCCCGATGCCGACCAGAAGCCCCGCCGCGACCAGAGCCGCAACGTTGTCGGTCACCGCGGTGGGCGGGACGAAGCCGAAGACATGCGCGATGATCATCGGCATTCCGATCAGACCGGCCAGAAAGAACAGGCGTTCGTTGCGATTGCTGGCCCCCGAGCCGTCGACCAGCCCGCCAACGATTCCGCTCGCGCCCATGATGCGCCCGTTGACCAACAGGAACACGGCGCCGCCGAGACCAATGACAAGGCCCCCGACAAGACCAAAAATCCACTCAATCGGCATTTTCTGCTGAGCCTCTGCTTGCTGTTGCACCTGCTCCGGACCTTAGGGCTCCGGCTAAGAGAAACATACATGCATTAAATGCTATATAAATACAAGAGAGCGTAAATTTTTTCGTAACAGCTTGATGCTAATCAAGCCGCGACGCCCCAAAATATGATTTGTTATCGACCGTAGGCCGCCACTTTCATGGCCGAATGTGACCGGAATGCGCCCAAGAAAACGGCATGGTTGCCAAGATTTGGGTTCAATCAGCGGGCGTTCTAGGGTTTGTTATGCGTCCAGAGAAAATGGGCGCAGAGTAAAGCCCACCATAAGAACAGTGGCTTAAGCCGCCGTGAAACCGAATATTTTAAGGGAGAGGAAGCCCATGCCGACCGCCATCCTTCAATCCAAGATCACCTCGCTGCGCGATAAACTGGCACAGGAACATGTGGACCCAGTAACGCTGCACGATGAAGTGCAAGAGGCCGTGACGCTGCTGGAATCGGTACACGAAACGGTGCCTTCCGACCTGCGTGAAGCCGTCGAAGAGCTTCAGGCGGAAATCCTGGAAGAATTCTACGACAACCTGCCGGTCTGATCCGCGGTCAGGTGCCGGCGTCAGCTCAGCATGATGCCGGCAATCACGCACATCAGACCGATCGCTGACACCATCAGCGCTCCCATATTCAGCGCGACCACCCGTTTCAGGCGGTCGCGCAATTCGGCGTCCGCCAGCCCGGCACGTTTGGCGCGGGTGGCCATCACGATACAAGCGATCAGCCCGGCCAGCCCCAGCAGCGAAATCGCCGCTCCAATCCAGATCAGAACTTCCAAAAGTCGTCTCCCTCAAACTCGCAGCGGGCCTAGCCTGCCATGTCCGCTTGTGCAAGCTGGCGCGTCGACCGGTCTTGCGGGCCGGACGGGCCGGGGGTACGACTGCGCGTCGACAACGTAGGGAAAATGACGCGTGACCGACATGGATATGGAAGCCAATTACCAGGTGACGGCGGACGAATTGCGCCAGTTTATCGAACGGTTTGAACGGCTTGAGATTGAAAAAAAGGATCTTGCCGAGCAGCAGAAAGAGGTGATGGCCGAAGCCAAGGGGCGCGGATACGACACCAAGGTGATGCGCAAGATCATTGCTTTGCGCAAGCGCGACAAGAATGACATCGCCGAAGAAGAAGCGGTGCTGGAACTCTACAAGGAAGCGTTGGGCATGTGAAAATGCCCGGGCGAAGGAAGGGCCTGACATGGCGCAAGCGCTGCTGATACGGGTCCGCCGGGCGGGGCTGGATGTCTGGTCGGCAGGTGCCGCCGCGATTGCGCTGCTTGTTGCCGGACCGCTTTTGGCAGTTGTCTGGCTGGCGTTGAGCCCCGGCGATCAGATCTGGGCGCATCTGTGGTCCACGACCCTGCCGCGTTATCTGTCCAACAGCCTGCTTCTGATGGCGGGGGTCGGTCTGACCACGGCGGTCACGGGGACCGCGGCCGCGTGGCTCGTGGCGATGTACCGGTTTCCGGGGGCGCGGTGGCTGGAATGGCTGCTGCTGCTGCCGCTCGCCATTCCGGCCTATATCGGGGCCTATGCGCTGACCGATTTTCTGGAATATGCGGGGCCGGTGCAATCCGGGCTGCGGAGCCTCTTCGGCTGGAGCAGCGCGCGCGACTACTGGTTTCCGGAAATCCGGTCGCGCGGGGCGGCGATCGTCGTTCTGGGGGCGGCGCTTTACCCCTATGTCTATCTTCTGGCGCGCGCTGCGTTTCGCGACCAGTCCGTTTGTGCCTTCGACGTGGCGCGTACATTGGGAGCCGGGCCCTGGCGGCGGTTTTTCCGCATCGGGCTGCCCCTGGCCCGCCCGGCCATCGCCGCCGGGACGGCCATCGCGATGATGGAAACGGTCAGCGATTTCGGTGTGGTCGAATTCTTCGCCGTCCAGACCCTGACCACCGGGATCTTCACAACGTGGCTTGAGGCCGGCAACGCCTCAGGCGCGGCCCAGATCGCCGTGGTGATCCTGGGGCTGGTGTTTCTTCTGGTGGCGCTGGAAAAATCCAGCCGCCGCCGCAGCCGGTTCTATCGCATGTCGCGCCAGCAGCGGCCACGGCAGAAAGAAACCCTGACAGGTTGGGCCGGCTGGACCGCATTTCTTGTCTGTTTTCTGCCCTTTGCCGGAGGCTTTCTGCTTCCTGTCGGGGTGATCGGGACGCTGGCCCTGCACAACGCGCAGGAATGGGCCGATCCTGCATTGCTGACCGCTCTGGGCAACACGCTTCTGGTGGCCGGATCAGCGGCGGCGGTTACGGTGACGGCGGCGCTGTTTCTGGTCTATGGCGTGCGCTTGTCGGGGCAACGGCTTCCGCGCGCGCTGTTGCCGGTGACGACGCTCGGCTATGCGGCGCCGGGGGCGGTCTTGGGGCTGGGTATCCTGATGCCGCTTGCGCAGCTGGATCACTGGCTGGCGGACGGGGTGGAGGCGCTGACCGGCGTTGACCCCGGTCTTATCCTGACAGGATCGGCCTTTGCCATCGTGCTGGCCTATGGGGTGCGGTTTTTTGCGATTGCACAGGGGGCGGCGGACAGCGCGCTTGGGCGCATTTCTCCGAGCTTGCCAATGGCGGCGCGGTCCCTGGGCCAGACCGCGGGCGGGACCCTGCGTCACGTGCATCTGCCGATGATCAGCGGGTCGGTGGGCACTGCGCTGCTGCTCGTATTCGTCGATTCGGTGAAGGAACTGCCCGCGACCTTGTTGCTGCGGCCGTTCAATGTCGACACCCTGGCGACACGTGTTTATGGACAAGCCTCGCTGGAACGCATCGGCGATGCCGCGCCGCCCGCAATGATGGTGATCGGTGTGGGGCTGGCGGCAGTGCTCGTGCTGGCGCGGTCCAATCGTTAGGCACGGTGGACGCAGATTTGACTTGCCTGCACCGGGGCGAGAGGCTACGCACCAGCCCCACGGAGCCGGCTTAGCTCAGCTGGTAGAGCGCCTGATTTGTAATCAGGATGTCGGGGGTTCAAGTCCCTCAGCCGGCACCGTCAACCATTCAGGTCACCTCTTGTCTGCCGCGGATCACGGGCACGGCCGGTGGCGCAGAAAGTCACGCGGGCGCGGCCGGATTGGCCCCTGCATTCCCTACAGCGCGAGTGATCCGGCCAGGATCAGGCCGAGCGCCAATACAAATCGTTAGCGTGTCATTCGGGCTTCTGGTGAATCGGCACCCGCTGACGCAGGTCGCCGGTGGCGCGGTCGAAGATCAGGATGTCATCGTCCGCGGTGACAACCGCATACCAGTCCGCGCCGAAGGTGATGGCCTGCGCCGTCGCCCCGGCGGGCAGCGCGACGGTGTCAGGCAGCTGCAAGGCGGGGGTCGACGCCGAAAAACGCCAGAACATCAAACCGATAATGGTCACCAGCCCCAGAATCATGACACCGGTCAGGATGGTGACCAATACGCGCAGGAAGCGCAGATTGGCCGGTTCGGGACCGGGCTCAGCCGGATTTTCCACCATGTCGGACATCTTTCCGCTCCGCTATTGCGCCTGCTTTGATACGCGGCATCGGGGTCTTCCGCCAGCAAAACTCCAATCTCAACCGGGTATTTGGTACGGTCATCAGGGGTTGCGGATCCCACCGCACGGGCCTAGGGCAAAAGCGCTTTCGAGGACCAGATGCAACCGCCGACGACGATCACCATTCGCATTTCCGACGATCCGCCGAAGCGGCTGGACAAGGCGTTGGCGCGCGACGTGCCCGCCGACGCCGCGCTGAGCCGGTCGCGGATCGCGCGGCTGATTGCCGATGGCGCCGTCCGGTGCGGAGACAGGGTGTTGAGCGATCCCTCCGGGCGCGTTGCGGCGGGCGAGGTGCTGACCCTTATGCTCGACCCGCCGGCGGTTCTGGAGGCCCGCGCCGAAGCGATCGCGCTCGATATCCGTTTCGAGGACGAAGATCTGGTGGTGGTCAACAAGCCCGTGGGCATGGTCGTGCATCCCGCGCCCGGAACCCCGGACGGGACGCTGGTGAACGCGCTGCTGGCGCATTGCGGCGACAGCCTTTCCGGCATCGGCGGCGTGCAGCGGCCAGGGATCGTGCATCGCATCGACAAGGATACCTCGGGGGTTCTGGTCGTGGCGAAATCGGACCGCGCGCATCATGGGCTGGCGGAACAGTTCGCGGCCCACAGCGTCACGCGGCGCTATCTTGCGCTGGTGCATGGATGCCCCGACGCAGCCGATGCACGGCTGCGCGGTCTGAAGGGCGTAGCGTTCGAACCGGGCGGCGTTCTGCGGATCGCGACGATGATCGGGCGCCATCGCACGGACCGGCAGAAGCAGGCGGTGCTGGATTCTGGCGGCAAAGCTGCCGTGACGCGGGCGCGGGTTATGGACCGGTTCGGCAGTCCGCCAGCCGCGTCCCTTGTGGAATGCTGGCTGGAAACCGGGCGTACCCACCAGATCCGGGTTCATATGGCATATGCGGGGCATGCGCTGCTGGGCGATCAGACCTATGGCACGCGGCGGAAGCTGTCCCGGAGGGGTCTTCCCGAGCAGGTGTGCGCGCAGGCCGAAGCCTTTCCCCGGCAGGCGCTCCATGCGGCAGAACTGGGGTTTTTGCATCCGGTGAGCGGTGAAAGCCTGCATTTTTCGGCCCCTTTGCCAGCGGACATGGCGGGCCTTGTCGCGCTGTTGTCGGACGCCGATTGAAACAATTCCGCTTGTGCCGCGCAGCGGCGCCGGGACGAATTTTCGCGATGCAGGCCGGAATCAAGGAACAAGTACAGCGGCTTCTGGGTTGGTCTTAAGGTTATCACGTTCACCCGTCGGTAAACACGAAGTGACTGCCGCGCCTGCACATCCGCCCGGTACTTGATGTATGATGGTGCGAAGACTAGCTGATGTGAAGGCAAGAAACATTGCGTTGAATAGGGACACTGACGTGAGCACTTATGCAAATCTTCCCGCGCCGTCGCCCGAACAGGGCCTGAACCGGTATCTGCAGGAGATCCGGCGCTTCCCGATGCTGGAGCCCGAAGAAGAATACATGCTGGCCAAACGCTGGGTGGAAGATCAGGACACCGAGGCGGCGCACAAGATGGTGACCTCGCATCTGCGGCTCGCGGCCAAGATCGCCATGGGCTATCGTGGCTATGGGTTGCCGCAGGCCGAAGTGATTTCTGAAGCCAATGTCGGTCTGATGCAGGCGGTCAAACGCTTCGATCCGGAAAAGGGCTTCCGGCTGGCTACCTATGCCATGTGGTGGATCCGTGCCTCCATTCAGGAATATATCCTGCGGTCGTGGTCGCTGGTGAAGCTGGGCACCACCTCGGCCCAGAAGAAGCTGTTCTTCAATCTGCGCAAGGCCAAGGCGCGCATCGGCGCGCTGGAAGAAGGCGACCTGCGCCCCGAAAACGTGCAGCGCATCGCCCATGATCTGAATGTCAGCGAAGAAGAAGTGATCTCGATGAACCGCCGCTTGTCGGGGGGCGACGCGTCGCTGAACGCCATGGTCGGGTCGGAAGACGACAGCGCGACCCAGTGGCAGGACTGGCTGCAGGATGAAGACGCGGATCAGGCCGGCAATTATGAAGAAGAGGATGAACTGAGCGTCCGGCGCGAATTGCTGATGGAAGCGATGGACACGCTGAACGACCGCGAAAAGGACATCCTGACCCAGCGGCGGTTGCAGGATCAGGCGATCACGCTGGAAGACCTGTCCGGGCAGTACGGGGTAAGCCGCGAGCGCATTCGTCAGATCGAAGTGCGCGCGTTCGAGAAGCTGCAAAAGCGGATGCGTGAACTGGCGGTGAAAAAAGGCCTCGCTCCGGTCTGACGCGCCGGTTGCCCGCCGCAGGGCGGCGGTCTAGGCTTTGTGGATCGCTGTGGGGGGATGTGCCGATGCCGTATCTGAACTGGGGTATTCTGGGCGCGGCGAAATTTGCCCGCGAATTTATGGGACCTGCGCTGCATCTTGCGCCTGGCGGACGCCTGACGGCGGTCGCCACGCGCGATCCGGCGCGCGCGCAGCCTTTCCGGGGCATCGCGCCGGATCTGGTCGTTCATGACAGCTATGACGCGCTGCTGGCCGATCCCGCAATCGACGCGGTCTATATTCCCTTGCCCAACAGCATGCATGTGGACTGGACCCTGAAGGCGCTGGATGCCGGCAAGCATGTGCTGACGGAAAAGCCCGTGGCAATGCGGGCGAGCGAAATCGACGATCTGATCGCGGCGCGCGACCGGTCGGGGAAATTGGCCGCCGAAGCCTTCATGATCGTGTTCCACCCGCAATGGGCGCATGCCCGCGACCTGGTGCGCGGCGGGTCTATCGGACGGCTTTTGCATATCGGCGGCATGTTCTGTTTCAACCTGACCGATGGTGGAAATATCCGAAATCAGGCAGAACTCGGCGGTGGCGCGCTGCGCGATATCGGCTGTTATGTGCTGGGCTCGTCGCGGTTTGTCTTGGGCGCAGAGCCGCAGGACGTGCACGGCGCCATCCGGTGGGAAAACGGGGTGGACGTTTTTACCCAGATCCGTGGCAGGTTCGACACCGTTACCTATGACGCGGTGATTTCGACCCGGATGCATCCGTCGCAAGAGATGGTGTTTTACGGCGACCGCGGCACCGTGCGCCTGACCGCGCCGTTCAATCCACAGGTGTTCGGCGAAGCGCAGGTGCAGTGGCGGCGCGAGGATGGCGACCTGATCACCCGCCGATTTCCGGCGGCGCGTCACTATGAATTACAGGTCGCGGCCTTCAACGAAGCGGCGCTGACGGGCGCCCCCTATGCCTGTCCTCTGGAGTTTTCGCGCGGAACCCAAGCCATCGTCGACCAGATTTTCGATGCACATCTGACCATTGGCTGAAGGGGCGGCGTTCAGTCCGCCAGATAGGCTTCGGCTTCAATGATGATGTCCACGCTGTCGCCGACAAACCCGTTGGCGACGGCATAATCCATCCCGAACCCGCTGCGCAGGATCGACCCGCGCGCCGAAATGCCGATCGTCTCCTTGCCATGCCCGAACGGATAGTCGGCGATCTTGTTCAGCGTCACGTCCAGCGTCAGCGGCTGCGACACGCCGCGCACGGTCAATGTGCCCGCCACGGTCCCGGTCGTGGCGCTGTCAGGGGTGCCACCTTCGGCGGTGAAGGTGATGTCGGGAAATTCGTCCGCGTTCAGGAAGTCCTTGCTGCGCACATGGCCGTCGCGGGCGTCGTTGTCCGATTGCACCGATGCCGCGCCCAGACGCACCTCAACCAACCCAAGCTCGCGCGATTCCGGGTCGAAGCTGAAGCCGCCGCTGATATCGGTGAAGCGGCCCAGAACCTTTTCATATCCCAGATGATCGACCAAAAACGCGACCACCACATGATCCCGGTCCAGCGTGTACCGGGCCATTTCGGCATGGGCGCCAAAGGGCAGGGCGGTCAGGGCGGCGATCAATGTGGCAGTGCGGATCATGGGGCGTTCCTTCTTGTCGGTCACGCCGCTTGTAGCACAGGCGTCGGCGTTTCGTCGCGTTCGGCGTGGCGGTCTTCGGGAATATCGAAAATCCCGGTGCGTATCGACCATGCGCCCCACGAGGGCAGGGTCGTCAGCACGGCCAGCGGAATGGCCAGGGTCAGCGACAACAGGACCGGCGACCCGAAGGCCATGGCCCAAGGCGCATGAACGCCCAGATAGACGGTCAGCAGCGCCCCGGCCAAAGTCTGCGGCCACAGCATCCGCGCCGCTTCGTCCCAGCCCAGCCGCGACCGTTCACGGGTCTGCGCCGACCAGGTGATGCGCCGCCCGAAGGCCAGCCCGATGACGAACAGCGTGATGGAAAACGCCACAGCCGGGGCCAGCAGCATGGACAGGACCAGTTCAATCGCCCCGGAGGCCAGGACCCGCCAGCGTCCGCCATAGCGGGCGGCCTCGGACCGGCTGAGCATCACCTGCGCCAGCCCCATGATCTTGGGAAACAGGTTCAGGGTCATGATCACAGCAAAGAGGCCCAACCCGTATGCGACCGGCACGGCGTCGAACTGCGTGCCTTGTCCGGCCATGAGCGCGCCCATCAGGATGAACCCCATCCACGCCGGGGCGTTCACATACATCAGGATCGCAAGGACCAGCTGGACCCGGCTCATCGGCAGCAGGCCGGGGGTCGACAGAAGGCGGAAATACTGGAAGTTGCCGTTACACCAGCGCAGTTCGCGGGTGATGAAATCGGTCAGGCTCGGCGGGTTTTCTTCATAGCTTTCCTGCTCTTCCGCCAGCACCCGCACTTCATATCCGGCGCGGCGCATCAGCGTTGCCTCGACCTGATCGTGGCTGAGGATATACCCGCCGAGCGGTCCCTTGCCCGGCAGCACCGGCAAGGCGCAGTCATCCCGGAAAGGTGCGACCCGGATCAGGGCGTTATGCCCCCAATAGGGTCCGCAATCGGCCTGCCACCAGGCGGAGCCCAGCGTGAATGAACGCATCCCGTGGCGCATGCCGAACTGGAAGGCGCGGGTGAAGAAGCTTTCAGCCGGGCGGCCCACGACCAGCCCCTGCAGGATCCCCAATTCGGGATTGGCCTCCATCACGCGCACGAGACGCAGAACGGCGTTGCCGCTCATGACGCTGTCGGCATCGAGAGGCAGGAAATAGTCATAGTCCTCGCCGCAGCGGTGCAGGAATTCGGCGATATTGCCAGCCTTGTATCCGGTATTTTCGGCGCGCACCCGATGCGTGATCCGGACAGCCGGCGCGCGGGCCTGCCACGCAGCAACCAGGTCCGCTTCGCGGCGGGCGATTTCAGGGCGCGAACTGTCGCTCAGCAGGTGGAAATCGAACAGATGCCCCCACGGCGTGCGGGCCAGATCCATCTGAACCGCTTCGAAACGGGCAATGGCGCCTTGCGGGTCTTCGTTGCGCACGGGCATGACGATGGCGACGCGCGAATGCAGCGGCGCGTCCGGTACTTCGCGGCGCAACTGAGGCGTGACGAATCCGGCCGCGTCCGACAAGCCGCGATGCAGGATCAGCCCGATGACCGCGTTCCAGAACCCGATGCTGAGCCAGGGCAGGGTCAGCGCATAAAGTCCCAGCATGACCCATTCCAGCGCGGTGACCCCGCCGGACGCCAGCAGCCCGCCCATAGCGAACAGCAGCGCGGCAACCGTCGCCGTGTTCAGGGCCAGAACGAACATGCGCCGTCCTTCAATGGCGCGGGCGCGCCCTTGCGCACGGGCGGTGGTCAGGGTCTTTACGGTCTGGGCCGTTTCAGGCCGGTCGATGGTCGTCGTCAAAGGCATCACCCCAAAAGGTCTGTCGCGCCCCGGGTCTTGGCGGCGGGGCGTTCGATGATCACTTGCCGGTCATTGCCGCAGTTGCAAGTGACTTGTGATGACATTTTCGCCAGCGGTTGACACAAAGATACGCAGATGGCGGTTTTTCCGTCGAATGTCGGCAAGAATGTGCGCAAACAGGGGCTTGGCGGTTTTTTGCCGGGCGGAGGAAAGTGATTTGCCCAAGAAAGAAGCGGTTTTTGCGGTGCCCGGCGCGCTGACGACGCGCACCGGTGGAACGATCTACGATCGGGAATTGCTGCACATGCTGCGTCTGCAGGGGTGGCAGGTGCGGCATCTTGAACTTCCGGGCGGATTTCCGCAGCCGGGGGCGGTCGAAATGGCGCGGGCAGTGGCGGATCTGCAGGCGATTCCGGGGGATTGTCCGGTGATTGTCGACGGTCTGGCCTTCGGCGCGCTGGATCCGGCGGATGTTCGCGGGATCGCGGCGCCTGTGGTGGCGCTCTGTCATCACCCTCTGGCTCTGGAAGCCGGGCTGGCGCCGGATGTGGCGGCGACCCTGGCGGAGCGTGAAATGGCCAATCTGGCCATGGCCGCGCAGGTCGTGGTGCCGAGCCCGCATACGGCAGCGGTCCTGCAGGCCCAGTTCGGCGTGCCCCTGGCCAAACTGTCGATTGCGGAGCCGGGAGTGACGCGGCCCGGCCCCGCACCTGCCGCGGGGCGCACAACGCCGCCGCTGATCTTGTCGGTGGGGATCGTGACCCCGCGCAAGGGCCATGACATCCTGCTGAAGGCACTCGCGCGCCTGACGGATCTGGACTGGCAAGCGGCCATCGTCGGACGGGTGCATGATGTGGCAGAGGCAGCCGCGCTGCGCGATCTGGCCGCGCGTCTGGGGCTGACCGCGCGGGTCGCGTTCACCGGCGAAATTTCGGATGACCGGCTGTCGGAGCTTTATGCCCGGGCACATCTCTTCGCGCTGGCGACGCGGTTCGAAGGCTATGGGATGGCCTTTGCCGAAGCTCTTTGCCGTGGGTTGCCGATCGTCTCCTGCCGCACGGGCGCGGTGCCCGACACGGTGCCGGCGGCGGCGGGGTGTCTGGTGGATGTGGATGACGATGCCGCCTTTGCCGAGGCCATTCGCAGGCTGCTTCAGGATCCCACGCAGTACCGCCAGATGGCCGCGGCGGCCAAAGCGGCGGCGGAAGACCTGCCCACGTGGGAGCAGACGGCCAATGTCATGGCGGCGGCGCTTCTGAGGGCTGGGGGAAATGGCAGTCCGTAGGGGAATCGAACCCCTCTTTCCAGGTTGAAAACCTGGCGTCCTAACCGATAGACGAACGG
>JAGQRU010000311.1 GCA_020425105.1 Paracoccaceae bacterium | reverse complement strand
GCGCACCGGTTCGCCATCGGCACGCACCGCGCCAAAAGGGCAAAGGCGGTGGGCGCCACACCGCTCGACGAGGTCCCCGGCGTCGGTGCTGCGCGCAAACGCGCGCTTCTGGCGCATTTCGGATCGGCGAAGGCGGTGACGCGGGCAAACCTTGCCGACCTGAAGGCGGTTGAAGGGATATCCGACACTCTGGCCGAGGCGATCTATGACTTTTTTCACGCCTCCTGAGGTCAGTATAAACGCGAAGTTAACGCGCCAACCTGTTGCATGCAAATGACGACTACCGGTGAATTGCCGCAGAAACGGCGAAACCGCTTTCGTCCGGGCCACGCCTGTGGCTTGTTCGCACCGAATGCCCAGAGGGCAACATATATTGAAAGGCTCGGGGACATGAGATTTCTGCTCGCCATCATTGCGTTCTTTATGTTTGCGACAGCAAGTGCTGCGCAAAACTACATCCTTGAAGTGGGCGATGTGGTGAATGTCGAGGTTCTGGAAGACGCCAGCCTCAACCGCAATGCGCTGGTTCTGCCGGACGGCAACATCACCTTCCCATTCGCCGGGTCGGTCAAGGCGGCCGGACGGTCCGTGACCGATGTTCAAAACAGCCTGCAATCCGCGCTGGCGCCGAATTTCGCCACCAAACCGACCGTTTTCGTGTCGATTTCGCAGCTGGCAAGCCCCCCGCAGACCAATTCGATCAACACCATCAAGATCTATGTCCTTGGCGAAGTGAACCAGCCCGGCGAAAAGATCATCGACAAGGGCCTGAACTTCCTTCAGGCGCTGGCGATTACCGGCGGTTTCACCAATTTCGCCGCCACCAAACGCGTTCAGCTGCGCCGCGTCGATCCCGCGACCGGTCAGGAGGTCGTGTACAAGTTCAATCTGAAAGCCGCAGGCAACGGCGCCCAGATGTCTGGAAATGCGCGGCTCCGGGATGGCGACGTGATTCTGGTACCCGAACGCCGTCTGTTCGAGTGATCGGGGCCTGCACGTGACGAAACTCCGCTCGTTCATCCTTTTGACCGCTCTCGGCGGCGCGGGAGCCATCGGTGCTGCCGCAACCGCCCAGACGGCAGGACAAAACAACAACAACCAAGCGTTTTTTGGCGGGTCGTTGTTCGGCAACAGTTCCAGCGGGATCCAGGGTCCCGGCACACGCCAGACCGCCCGCTTCCTGTCCGACGTGGAGTTCAACGACAACTACGACCTGCGCCCGGATTCGCTCGGAAACGCGCTGATCTGGACCAACACGCTCGCTTATGGGCTCGAACGGCGCACACGGACGGATGAATTCCTCTTCGATGCGCAGGGATCCGTCCGCGCATCGGATCTGCCCCTCATCGGCACGGACGTCCTGGCGGACGACCCGCGCATCCGGTTGGCGTTCAACCGGCAGATCGACGACAACAGGATCAATTTCGCGGTCCGCTATCAGCGTGCCGATCTCGATTACTTCGACCCGCTCAGCGATCTGGACATCGACGGCTCCTTCGACGACACGATCAGCGGCGGGACGCGGGAATCCATCCGGAGCAATTTCGGGCTGTCTTTGAACCAGCAAGGGCCTGTCAGCCTGAACCTGACCGGGATTCTGTCTCAGGTGAACTATTACGACACCGTGGATCCCGACCTGAATGACACCGACCGCGCGACGCTGCGCGCAGGTCTGGGATTTTCCCTGTCGCCCATTCTTCGGCTGACCACTGACGCGTCCTATGACCGGCAGAAGCAAGAAGACGCATCGGACCCGGACCGCACCACGCGCCGTGCCGATATCGGCTTTGACGCGCTGCTCAATCAACGCGTGATGGCGCGGGCGCGCATCGGGTATTCCGAGGTCGAGGTCAACCGCAGCTCTGGCACGACGACAGATTCCGGCCTGGTCGGCAGCCTTGGCGTCGTGGTGACTGAAAAGACGGGTCAGACCCGCGCCGATATCTCCTCTCGCAGGGATGAAAACGGCCTGAGAACCGATGCCACTATCGGCAAGACCCTGGTCTGGACAAACGGGCAACTGGATGCCGATCTGGGTGTGTCGACCAACGAATTCACCGATCTTCGCCCGGTCGGCAGGCTGCAATATACCTATGATCTTCCGCGCTCGCGCATCACCGCCGCGCTGCGGCAGGCCACCACTGCCGATTCCGCCGGCAATGATGTGGTCAATACCGGGGTGAACCTGGGGTACCGGCAGCTGATCAACAACGTCTCATCGCTCGATTTCGGCGTCTCGGGCGGTCTGCAACGCTTTGAAAACTCCAACCGTCAGGCTACCCAGCGGCTGAACCTGACCGCCCAATACAACCACGCGATCACCCGCGACTGGTCGATGAACGCGGGTTACCGGTACCGCCATCGGGATTCGTCAAGCCAGCCGGAAAGCCACTCCAATGCCATCTTTGTCGGCGTCAGCCGCAGCTGGGACAGTATTCGCTGAACCGGATCTGGTGAACTTGGCAATCATGTTACCGGGTTGGGGCATGCATTTCATCGACTTTTACCCTAAGTCTGTATGCAGTGTGTGCCCCGTGATATCTGGATTTTATATATGAGCGTTACCGGAACAACCAATCCACCTTCGCTGAAAGTTGCGGGGTTCCCCGTCAACCTTGGCGGATTCGGCGCATTTTTGTTGCTGGTTTTGGCGGCGCTGCCGGTTTTCATGAACGGGTTCATCGAGCTGGCGCAGCGGTGGTCCACCCCGGAATACAGCCACGGCCCGCTGATTCCGTTGATATCCCTATATCTGTTTCTGCGTGAATTGCGCCGGATGCCCGATACGGGACCGACGCCCGGCACATCGCGGTGGCAGGGCGTTCTCGTCATCCTCGCCGCAATGGCGCTGGCGATCTTCGGCAATCTGGTTCTGGTCAACGATATCGTCGCCTATGCCTTCATTATCTGGGTAATGGGCGTGGTTCTGGTGGTCTTTGGATGGGACCGGGGGCGCCTGCATTGGGCGCCGGTGCTGCATCTGATCTTCATGCTGCCGCTGCCGCAATTCCTGTACTGGAAGCTGTCCATCTTCCTGCAGGGCGTGTCTTCGGTCATCGGGGTATGGTTTGTCGATCTGGCGGGGATCCCGGTCTTTCTGGAAGGCAACATCATCGATCTGGGGATCTACAAGCTGCAGGTCGCCGAGGCATGCTCCGGCCTGCGGTATCTGTTCCCCATCCTGTCGTTTTCCTACCTGTTTTCGATCCTCTATCGCGGCCCGCTCTGGCACAAGGCGCTGTTGCTGCTGTCAGCGGCACCGATCACCGTTCTGATGAATTCGTTCCGTATCGGCATGATCGGCGTGCTGGTCAATTTTTACGGAATCGAGCAGGCCGAAGGGTTCCTGCACTTTTTCGAAGGCTGGGTGATCTTTCTGGCCTGCGTCGGCATTCTGTTCGCAATGGCAATCTGCCTGCAACGGCTGACCCCCAATCCCCTGCCGCTGGGTGAGGCGATCGATCTGGACACGCAGGGGTTCGGGCCCATCATCGCGCGGCTTCTGAACGTGGCCGTGACGCCCGGTCTGGCGGTGGCAATCGCGGTATCCGCCGGCGCGTCGGCCTTGTGGCTGAATGTGCCCACGCCTCAGATGGTCGTGCCCGACCGCACCCCGTTCATGCTGTTCCCACGCGAAATCGACGGGCACTATGCCGCGTTTGAATCTCTGGAGCCGAACGTGGCCAAAGTGCTGGCCGCCGACGATTACGTCGCGGCGAATTATTCCCGCGGCACCGAGATACCCGTGAACGTTTTCGTCGCTTATTATGAAAACCAGACGGAGGGCGGCGGGATCCATTCGCCCGAAGTTTGCCTGCCTGTCGGCGGGTGGGAAGTGTTCAGCCTTGAAACCCACAAGGTTTCGTTTGACGATACGGTCTACGGCACTTTTGAACTGAACCGCGCCGTGATTCAAAAAGGGCTCAGCAAACAGTTGGTCTACTACTGGTTCGAACAGCGCGGTCGCCGGATGACGAACGACTTCCTGGCAAAGTTCGCGGTGATCTATGACAGCTGGACCCGGGGCCGCCTGGATGGCGCGCTGGTCCGCTTCGTGACGCCCATCGAAGATATCGAAGACGGCGAGGCCATCGCCGACGCGCGGCTGCAATCGTTCATGGCAGAAGCGCTTAAGAAACTGCCGCGCTACGTCCCCGAGTGACCGACGTCCGCCCCTCTCCGAAGATTGCACCGCAGCGGCTGGCGGAAAATGCGGCCGGACAAACGCATGAGGAGCGCGGGCGGAGACGGCGCCAGCGCTTTATGCTCCAGGGCATCCCGCTATCGCTGCTGCCGATCCTGCTGATCAGTATCGCTGTCGAAGGCAGCCTGACGCTGGGCGATCTGAACCTGCTCTGGGGTCCGCTCAGCCGAAGCTGGGCCTATGCCTATGGCGCGTTTCACACCGCGCTGCTGAACGGTGCCCGGCCGCTTTACCCCGGGCAGATGTTCGGCATGTTTTTCACCTATGCCTTTCTGCACGGGGGCCTGGTGCATCTGATCGTGAACATGATCGCGTTGGTCAGCATCGGGACGGTCATCGTTCAGCGCATCGGGCAGAAGCGGTTTCTGGTGGCCTATCTTGTCAGCACGCTAGGCGGGTCGATCGGGTTCGGGCTTCTGTCGTCATCGCCGCTGCCGATGGTCGGCGCATCCGGCCCGCTTTTCGGGCTGGTGGGGATCTGGATCTGCTGGGACTATCTTGACCGCCGCTATTACGGCGATCCGCTGTGGGTGACCCTGCGGGCGCTGGCGTTTCTGGTGATCTATAACGTCGCCTTCTTCGTCCTGCTGTCCGGCAATCTGGCGTGGGAGACCCATCTGGGCGGCTTTGTCGCCGGCTGGCTGCTGGCGATTTATTGGGGCCGGGGCGTGATGCCGGAAAGCCGGCGCCGGCGCTTCGGAGGCGGCGCAGAATCCACGCCGAAGGGCTAAGGCGCATGGCTGGCCCCCTGCACCGTCTGCGCACTGGGATCGGACAAATCGGGGCTGCCTTGCGCCCCGGATCGGCGCCACCCGTCTTCACCGGCACTGAAACCCCCAGCCCGGACCGCCCCGTCCATGTGGTCGGCGATCTGCATGGCTGTCGCGACCTGCTGGACCAGTTGCTGGACCGCATCGCCGACGATTGCGCGGCCCAGAGCTGGCCCATGGCGGATCTGGTCTTTGTCGGCGATTATATCGACCGCGGCCCCGACAGCGCGGCGGTTCTGGAACGGCTGCGCGCGCTGCAGTCCGCCACCCCCGACCGGATCCACTGTCTGCGCGGAAATCACGAAGCGATGATGCTGGAGTTTCTGGACGCCCCGGAAACACGCGGTGCCATCTGGCTGGCCAATGGCGGGCGCGAAACCCTGCAGAGCTTCGGCATTACCGTGCCCGTCCGCCTCTCCGCCCCCGACGCCTTCGCAGCACTTGCCGATCATGCGCGCGCCACGCTGCCGGCGGATCTTGTGCAGTGGACCGCCGACCGCCCGTTGATCTGGCAAAGCGGCAATGTCGTGGCGGTGCATGCGGCGCTCGACCCCGCGCTGCCGCCCGCGGATCAGCTGGACGCCACCTGTCTCTGGGGGCACCGGGCCTTTCCCCGCCAGCCGCGCGCGGACGGTTTGTGGGTGGTGCACGGCCATCGCATTACCGTACCGCCGGTGGCATCGACCGGGCAGATCAGCGTCGATACCGGCGGTTTTGCACGTGGACAGCTAAGCTGCGCCGCGTTGGCGCCCGGCGCGCCGGTCCGGTTTCTGAGCGTGGGTCAGACCTGACCGGGATCAGAACGGCGCCGCATTGCCCAGATCCATGATCTTGCCCGGGTTCATGATGTTCTGCGGATCCAGCGCGATCTTGACCGCCCGCATGACCGCGACCGCCTCAGGCCCCAACTCACGCGGCAGATACCGGGCCTTGCCCTGACCGATCCCGTGTTCGCCGGTGCAGGTGCCGTCATGGGCGATGGCCAGATCGTTCAGCCAGCCCACGAAGCTTTCCGCGCGGGCGACCTCGGCCACATCCGCGCTGTCAATCGGCAGCAGAACATGGAAGTTGCCATCGCCCACATGGCCGAGGATCGGCGCCAGAAGCCCCATTTCGGCGGCCTTTTCCTGCGCCTGCGTCACACAGGCGGCCAGCGCCGAAATCGGTACGCAGACATCGGTGGACATGGATTTGCATCCGGGCCGCAGCGTATGGCTGGCCCAATAGGCGTCATGGCGCGCCTGCCACAGCTTGCGCCGTTCCTGCGCGTTGGCCGTCCAGGAAAACCCGCTGGCCCCATGATCGCGCGCCACGGCGCCAAAGGCTTCGGCCTGCTCCGCCACGCCCGCGACCGAACCGTGGAATTCGAGCAGCAGCAGAGGCTTTTCCGGCAACCGCAGCTTCGAATAGCCGTTCACCGCACGGACCGTCTGGGCGTCCAGCAATTCGATCCGCGCCATGGGAATGCCGTGCTGCAGCGTCTCAATGACCGTCTGACAGGCATTCGTCACCGATGGAAAGCTGCAGGTCGCCGCCGAAACGGCTTCGGGAATGCCCTGCAGGCGCAGGGTCATTTCGGTAATCACGCCCAGCGTGCCTTCGGCTCCGATCATCAGACGCGTCAGATCGTATCCGGCGGCGGATTTGCGCGCCCGGTGCCCTGTGGTCACGATCTCACCATTGGGCAGAACGGCTTTCAGGCTCAGCACCGCTTCGCGCATGGTCCCGTAGCGCACCG
>JAGQRU010000310.1 GCA_020425105.1 Paracoccaceae bacterium | reverse complement strand
GCCGCACCAGCGCCGGCGAATGCGACCCGGTGGAGGCATCGGCGAACAGCATCTGCACATCGCGCGCCCGCACTTCCCGCGAGTTGCACTTATACGCCGATCCGGCGTCGCGGGTGATGCGCCGCGCGATGTCGATCAGATCGCTGTCGTTGAACCCCGCCGGAGCCAGCCGTTCGGAATTGTCGATGCTCAGGCTGACTTCGGCGAAATTGCGCGCGGGCCGCGTGGCGGCACCGGCAAAGATCACGTCTTCCATCCCGCCGCCGCGCATCGCCGATGGCCGGGTTTCGCCCATGACCCATCGCAGGGCTTCCAGCAGATTGGATTTGCCACATCCGTTGGGCCCGACCACGCCGGTCAGCCCCGCCGCGATCACCAGATCGGTGGGGTCCACGAAACTTTTGAAGCCGTTGAGTCGGAGCCTGGTAAATTGCACTGCGTTTCTGCCCGCTTGATTCTTGTGCGTGACCAATTGTTCCGGCCCCGGGGGCCATCTGTCAACGCAAAACCCCGCATATGGAGGAAACGGCACCTTTGGCAACTAGATATAGGATGCCCCGGCGCCAAAACTTCAGCGCATCGCCCAATTGCCCGCCAAACGCGCACGATCGTCCTTGACCGCACCGGATCGGACGCGGCAAATGGAACCGTGGTGCCCCGCAACGCGCAAAGCGCAGGGGCCAAATGGGAATGCGGTGATGGTGACCCAATCCGGGACCGGACCCCGCAGCCGCCCCCGCGACTGTAAGCGGCGAGCGCGCACCAGATGCCACTGGACCCCGGTCCGGGAAGGCGGTGCAACGCGCAGTGACCCGCGAGCCAGGAGACCAGCCACGCGACCCACCGAACCGCCTGTCGGGTGTGACAGGCCAAGGAGACTGAAGACCATGACGACCAAGACCGCCGCCCTTTCCGTCGATACCAGCCTTGCCGCGATCCTGTTCGCGGCCGTGACCGGCCTGACGCTGCTGTTCGTTTCGGGCTATGCCCAAGCCACGGTGCTGCATGATGCGGCCCATGATCAGCGCCACGCCATGGCGTTCCCCTGCCACTGATCTGATGACCCGATCCTTGCTGACCAGCGCGTTGTTCGCTGGTGTCGCCGCAGGCTTGTTTGCGGCGATTCTGCAGTTTTCGTTTGTCATTCCAACGCTGCTTGAAGGTGAGCTGTTCGAATCCGGGCAGCGCGTGCATTTCGCCATCGACGGCACCACGCAAAGCGAAAAGGGCGCCCCGCCGCTGGGCTCCGATTTCGTGCGGCACGGGATGACGGTCACCTTCAACCTTGTCACCTATACCGGCTATGGCTTGCTGCTGCTGGCGCTGATGGTGCTGGCGGACCGGAACGGCACCGAAATCACGGCGCGGCGCGGGCTCGTGTGGGGGCTCGCCGGGTTCCTCGCGGTGCAAATGGCCCCGGCGCTCGGCCTGCCGCCGGAACTGCCCGGCACGCCAGCGGGCGCGGTCGGGCCGCGTCAGGCATGGTGGCTGGCGACGATCCTTGCCAGCGCGGGCGGGCTTTGGCTGCTGGCCTTCGGGCGCGGCCTGCTGCCGCTGGCCGGCGCGGCGCTTCTTCTGGCGCCGCATGTGGTTGGGGCGCCGGAGCTCGACACCTATTGGGGTGTTGCGCCGCCGGAGCTTTCGGCGCATTTCGCCACGCTGAGCCTTGGCACAGCCGCCGCGGGATGGAGCGTTCTGGGCTGGCTCTGCGCGTGGTTCTGGATCCGCCTGCGCGATACGTGACCCTAGCGGGGCAGCCGCGCCACCAGTTTGTGACGCAACGCGCCAGCCGGGCGGGCATCGGTGATTTCCCCGCCCGGCGCATCGGCGTAAAGCCGTACCAGCGCACAGAGGTCGTTCACATCAGCCGCCGGATCGACCCCGGCAAAGACATAGGCGTAGCGGTCCTCTCCGCGCAGCGCCACCGCCACAGGTGATCCGCACTGCACCATGCAGGGGCAGGTCTCGACACGGAACTCCGGCGGCAGGCGGTCGCGCAGGACCTCAGCCAAAGAGATACCTTGCGGTTCCGCGCCGGGTTGCGCACAGGTAGCACAGATCAAAACGCGAAGGGCCATGGGTCGGACGCCTGAGAGATACGAAAGATACGAGGTTCGCCATGCCGGCAAAAATCCCCGCCACCGTCGTGACCGGTTTTCTGGGCGCCGGCAAGACCACGCTCATCCGCCACCTGCTGGCCAATGCCGATGGCAAGCGCATCGCCCTGATCATCAACGAATTCGGCGATCTGGGCGTCGATGGGGACATCCTGAAAGGCTGCGGGGACGAGACCTGCCGCGAAGACGACATCATGGAACTGTCGAATGGCTGCATCTGCTGCA
>JAGQRU010000005.1 GCA_020425105.1 Paracoccaceae bacterium | reverse complement strand
CCGCCCGCGTTGGCGTACATGTCCGGAATGATCACCGTGCCCTTGTCGCGCAGATATTCGTCCGCGCCTGCCGTGATCGGCCCGTTCGCCGCTTCGATGATCAGATGGGCCTTGATCCGGGTCACGTTGCCCAGATGAATGACGCCTTCCAGCGCGGCAGGGATCAGGATGTCGCACTCCTGTTCCAGCACCGCTGCCCCGTCGGCGGCGTGCGTGGTGTCGGGAAATCCGGTCACGCCGCCATGACGGGAAATCCAGTTGCGCACCGCGTCCACATCCAACCCGTCGGGATTGAAGAGCGCCCCGTCGCGTTCGATGATGCCGATGATCCTGGCCCCGTCTTCCGTCTGCAGGAAATGCGCGGCGTGATAGCCCACATTGCCCAGCCCCTGCACGATCACCCGCTTGCCGTCGAGCGTCCCCGACAAGCCAGCCTTGGCCACGTCATCGGGATGGCGGAAAAATTCGCGCAGGGCATATTGCACCCCGCGCCCCGTCGCCTCGACCCTGCCGGCGATCCCGCCGGAATGGGGCGGCTTGCCGGTCACGCAGGCATTGGCGTTGATGTCGGTGGTGTTCATCCGGCGGTACTGATCGGCGATCCACGCCATTTCCCGTTCGCCCGTGCCCATATCCGGCGCCGGGACGTTCTGCGCGGGATGGATAAGGTCGCGCTTGACCAGTTCATAGGCGAAGCGGCGGGTGATCCGTTCCAGTTCGAATTCTTCCCATTCATTCGGATCGATGCACAGCCCGCCCTTGGATCCGCCGAACGGCGTTTCCACCAGCGCGCATTTATAGGTCATCAGCGCGGCCAGCGCTTCGACTTCGTCCTGATTGACCGCCATCGAATAGCGGATGCCGCCCTTGACCGGTTCCATATGTTCGGAATGCACCGACCGGTAGCCGGTGAATGTGTGCATCTTCCCCCGCAGGCGCACACCGAACCGCACCGTATAAGTGGCATTGCAGACGCGGATCTTTTCTTCCAGCCCGGGTTCCAGGTCCATCAGGGACACGGCCCGGTTGAACATCAGATCGACCGACTCCCGAAAGCTGGGTTCCTTGATCTGGGTGGTTTGGATGGTGTTCACGGCGGCCTCCCTTTTCCGGGATGACGCAAGACCCGGATCCGCCCTTGAGGCTAGGCCCAGAATCTTTCCGAGTCCTAACGATTCCTCACCGCTGTGACGAAAAGTTAGGCAGAATGAAAACTCAGACGTCCGGCGTCTTGACCGCCATGGCCAGCATTTCCGCCATGTATTTGCCCTGCGCCGCCGGGGTCACCCCGCCGATGCCCAGCCGCCGGCCCATGCGCCACCACAGGCCCGGCGCCCAACCGCGTGGCGCAGGCTGCTTCAGCAGCACGGTAAAGCCGTTCGACGGCTTGAAGGCGAAGACGCCGCGTTCCACCGCCTCGATCGAGTCGATCGGCGCCAGGCACTGGCCATCGCTGTCGAAAATCCCGGCGCCGGTCAGCACCAGATGGCGGGCGGTGGCCTGCCATAAAAGCAGCGCGGCCCAAAGCGCGCCCGTCCCCAAAAGCAGCAGATAGAGCTGCCATCCGACCGCTTCCGGCGGCCGCACCAGCCCGACCCAAAGCAGAAGCAGCCCAACCCCGGCAAGCGCGGCGGTGGCCATGATGCGCCGGGGCGCGGACGGGGTCAGGGTGGCGATGATCTCGGTCATGCAGGGTGTCTAGCTGCGCCGATCGTGTTTGGCGAGCCCTTCAGTCAACCTTCCCCACCGCGCCGAGGGTCATTTCCCAATAAATGTCTTCGACCGCCTCCCGGCTCAACCCGCCGGCATCGCGAAACCAGGTCTGCACGCCGGTCAGCATGGCAATCACCGCAAAGGCGGCGACCTTCGGGTTGCTCGTGGCGATCAGCCCGGCGTCCTTCGCACGGACGAGAATGTCGATCAGCGCGGTTTCATAGGCTTTGCGCAGCGCCAGGATGTCCGACAGATTGTCCGCTTCAAGATTGCGCAGCTCCATATAGGCGATGAACACGGCCTCGCGCCGTTCCAGATGGAAGCGCACATGGAACCGGGCAAACGCCTCCAGTTCCGCGAGCGGGTCGTTTTCCGGGCGCGGCTCCGCGTCCCACGCTTCCAGCACTTCCTCCATGTGGTCGCGCATCAGATTGAACAAGAGCGTCTGCTTGTCGGGGATGTAGTTGTAGAGCGCGCCCGCCTGAACGCCGACGTCACCCGCGATCTGGCGCATCGACACCGCCGCGTATCCATGCCGCGCGAAAAGCCGCTGCGCGGTTGCACGCACGCGCGGTCCGGTGACACCGCCGAAGGAACCTGCTGTTCTTGCCATGCCCGCCGTTGTAACGATGACGCAGGCAGTGGCCAAGAGGGTTACCCGGTGTACGATCACGAAAGCACGTCACAGCGGCGCGCATGGCGCGGGTATGCGCTTGGCACGCTTCTTGTGCTGGCCGCCTGTGCGCCGGAAGGTTATGACGAAGACCCCCTGTTTACCCCTGCCGGAGAGCTTGAGATCGTGCCGCTGGCACCGGTCGCCCCCGTACTGGACGCGGCGGCCGAACGCGCCGCAGCCCCGGATGCAATCGAAGGTCTGGACGAACGTGGGGCGGCGCTGCGCCACCGTGCCGATGCCTTGCGCACCGCGCCCTGACCGGATCGCGCGGTGCATGGGCGGTCGTTGGCCCGCCTTTGTCGGAACATGCCGTCACGTTGCACAGGCCAGCGTTAGCCGGTAACAGCGCTGCACGAGACAACGCGCGTTGAGGAAGATGTGATGAGCGAGCCCCTCCGTCTAGGTATTGCAGGTCTGGGCACCGTCGGCATCGGCGTTGTGAAGATCGTTCAGGAACACGCGGCCATGCTGGCCGCCCGGGCCGGGCGTCCGATCACCATCAGCGCCGTCAGCGCCCGCACCCGGCGCAAGAATCGCGGCGTCGATCTGTCCGCCTATGCCTGGGAAGACGATCCCGTGGCGCTGGCATCGCGCGATGACGTGGATGTTCTGGTCGAACTGATGGGCGGATCGGACGGGCCGGCGAAGGCGGCGGCCGAGGCGGCTCTGCGCGCCGGCAAGGATGTGGTGACCGCTAACAAGGCGATGATGGCCCTGCACGGTCAGGCGCTTGCGGTGCTGGCCGAGGACGCGGGGTGCGCGCTTCGGTTCGAAGCGGGCGTGGCGGGCGGCATTCCGGTGGTCAAGGCGCTGACCGAAGGGCTGGCCGCCAACCGCATCACCCGGATCATGGGGGTGATGAACGGCACCTG
>JAGQRU010000309.1 GCA_020425105.1 Paracoccaceae bacterium | reverse complement strand
CCGCAACCGTCTGGACGCGGTGATCAGCTTCCGTCCGCTGCCGCAGGAGGTCATCCTGCAAGTGGTCGAAAAGTTCGTTCTGCAGCTGGAAGCCCAGCTCATGGACCGCAATGTGACGATCGAGCTGACGCCCGAGGCCGCGGACTGGATTGCCGACAAGGGCTATGACGACCGGATGGGCGCCCGCCCGCTGGGCCGGGTGATCCAGGAACACATCAAGAAGCCGCTCGCCGAAGAGCTTCTGTTCGGCAAGCTCGCAAAAGGCGGGGTTGTCCGGGTCGAGGTCGTCGATGGCGAACTGAAGCTCCACTCCATGCCGCCGGAAAAGGCGCGGCTGTCGAACAACAAGCCGCCGCTTCTGACCGCGGACTGATCCACGAACGTCGAGCAGAAAGCCCCCGTCTGTAAAACAGGCGGGGGTTTTGCTGTATCAGGGGCGCCTAGCGTTCGGTCAGCTTCAGTTCGATCCGCCGGTTGCGGGCACGGGCGTCCGGCGTGTCGCGCGGATCCACGGGCTGGAATTCCCCAAACCCGGTCGCGGCCAGCCGGTTCGGCGGGAACCCGAAATTGTCCACCATATACCGTACGACCGACAGCGCCCGGGCCTGGCTGAGTTCCCAATTGTCGCGATAGGCCCCGCCCGGCGTGACCGGAACCGTATCGGTGTGACCGTCGACCCGGATCACCCAGTCGATCCCCGGCGGGATGATCGCCGCGACCTCCTGCAGCAGCCGGGCCAGCTTGGCGATCTCTTGCCGCCCGGCAGGCGACAGTTCGGCGGCGCCGGAGGCAAACAGAACCTCGGACGAGAACACGAAGCGGTCGCCGACAACCTGAACGCCCTCCTGCCCGCCCAGCACCTCACGCAGCCGGCCGAAGAATTCCGACCGGTAGTTTTTCAGCTCCCGCGCCTCGCGTTCCAGCCGCTCGCGCTCCGCGGTCTCCAACGCCGCAGCCCGCTTCGCATCCGCTGCGGCCTGCGCCAGCGCCGCGTTCAGCCGCGCCCCCAGTGTTTCCAGTTGAACCTTCGCCGCGGCGTCACGGGTCTGGGCATCGTCGAGCAAGGCCTGAAGCTGGCCCAGTTCAGACGTCACATCGACCAGTTGGGCGTTGAGCAGCGCGAGGCGGCGCTGATCTTCGCCCGACATCGCCTCAAGCCCCGCGATCTGCTCCTTGGCCAACGCCAGCAGCCGGGCCTGCTTTGCCTGTTCGTCCAGCGCCTCGGTTTCCTTCTGCTGGGCCAGATCCCGCGCCGCAGCCAGAAGCGTCAGAGTATCTTCCGCCTCCTTGCGCTGCGCTTCCAGCGACAAGGTCATGGCGGTCAGTTCGGCGTCCGACGCCTGCAGCTTGTCGCGCAAAGCCTGAGCGGCGGCGGCATCCGCCAGCCGCGCTTCTTCTTCGCTGCTGAGCGCGGCCTGCGCCGCATCAAGATCCCGCGCCAGCGCCGCACGCTGGTCTTCGGTGATCTGCAGTTGCGCCTCAGCCGCCTCGCCCTTCGACCGCAAATCGGCCACCAGCGCTTCCAGCGCCTCCCGCCGGGCCGCCGCCAGCCGGGCAGCTTCGGCACCGGCATCGATTTCATCGCGCGCCCGGGCCAAAGCGGTTTCCAGCGCCTCGCGCCTGTCCTCGCGCGCGGCAAGATCCGCTTCCAGATCACCGATGCGCACCTGGTCCGCCGCGCGATCGGCCAGAATTGCCGCGACCTGCGCTTCGAAATCGGTGATCTGGGCCTGTGCGTCCGACAGCTGATCGTTCCGGTCCTGAACCGCGGCGGTCAGGGTGGCGATGAGACGTTCCTGAAACGCCTCGTTCGACCGCGCATCGGCCAGATCGACCCCCAAATCCTTCAGGTCGTCTTCCAGCGCCGCGGCGCGCTGCTGTTCGGTGCCCAAGGCCACGGCCAACCGGTTGACCTCGCTCGACAAGCGGTCAAGCTGATTTTCCTGACCGCTGATGGTTTCGGTCTGGATCGACTGCACAACCATGAAGATCGTCAGCACAAAGATCAGCACCAGCAGCAGCGCCGTCATGGCATCGACGAAGCCCGGCCAGATCGAGGCCTGAAACCGCTGGCCGCTGCGCCGGTTCAGGGCCACGGATCAGCGCCCCGCGCCATCTGAGCCGGTTCCGCCGGACCCGGCGGCGTGTTCGATCACGCGGGTCAGCCGGGCCAGATCGCGCCGCAGATCGGCGGTGCTTTCCTGCCGCCCGGCGGTCAGTTCTTCCAGTATCCGCAGCAACTGCACGTCGATCGACCGCAGACGCGACCGGGTTTCGGCTTCCAGCATTTCCTTTTCCTGCGCCGGTCGGGTGGTGATGGCGGCAATCGCGGCCAGCAGCGCCTCCTGCCCCTCCGCGATCCGGGTCAGGGCGGCGGTTGTCTGCGCCTCGTGCGCGACACGGGTGGCCAGAGTTTCGACCGAGGCCGCCAGCGCGCCCAGCTTTTCATCCACCGCCGCGCGGCTTTGATCGCTTTCGATGAAGGTCGTGTTCAGCGCGTCGAACTGTTCCGTCATCTGGTCCATCAGCGTGGCGAGCATGGCGTTTTCCGCGCTCATCTCCCCTTCGCCGGCAGAAAATCCGACACGGGTGATCGTCGACAGCCATTCTTCCAGCTCGCGATAGAACCGGTTTTGTCCATGCCCCGCAAAGAGTTCAAGCAACCCCACGACCAGCGACCCGGCCAGCCCCAGAAGCGACGACGCAAAGGCCGTGCCCATACCGCCCAGCTGCTTTTCCAGCCCGCCGATCAGGCGCGTGAACACAACGGTGGAGCTTTCGCCTTCGCCCGGCGCCAGCGACCGGATCGTGTCCACCACCGCCGGGATCGTGGTGGCGAGCCCGTAAAACGTCCCCAGAAGTCCCAGAAAAATCAGCAGGCTGACGATATAGCGCGTGATATCGCGCGCCTCGTCCAGCCGGTCGGCGACGGAATCTAGGATCGACCGTGCCGACGATGCCCCGATCTGCATCCGCGCGCCGCGCGACCGCAGAAGGGCCGCCAAAGGTGCCAGCATCCGCGGCGGACGCTGGATGTTGAACCCCGGCCGGTCGCGGGCGAAATCCTCGATCCACGTCGCCGCGGAGAAGACCTGAAACACCTGCCAGAAACAGGCCAGAACGCCCACCAGGAAAACAATCGCGATGGTTCCGTTCAACCACGGGCTGGACAGGAAGACCGGGGCCACGCGCGGAAAGGCGACATAGGCGCCGACCACGAACGCCACCGCCACCACCAGCATGGACAGCAGCTGCCGCACCGGGTGGGAAAACTGGGCCCTGACCTCTCGCATCCTGTAAGTCATCGGTCCGCCTTTTGCCTGTCGCCCGCAGCATATGAAGCTGCGCTAATGGTGCCAACCGGGTTTGTCAGCCAGCGCTTTTGTTCAGCGCCGCCACCCGCGTTTCCAGCCAGTCCAGTTCTTCGTCCCGCAGCCCAAGATCGCGCAGATGGGCCGCCGTGTTGCTCAGATAGTCACGGTTCGGCCCGCGCATCCCGGTCGCTTTGGCGATGATCCGCGCCTGTTCTTCCAGATCCAGCCCGCCGCAATACTGATCGTGATCCGGATCGACCACATAGGTCACCGCCAGAACGCGCCGGCCATCGCGCAAGGCGACGTCGAACCAACGCTCCACATAGGCGGACGAGATCAATTCGCGCGCGCGCAGTTCGGCCAGTGTCGTTTCGGCATGCTCGGGCGCGACGCGAAACGCCACGCCGCAGCAGGATCCGTCCTCGGCGGCATCCAGCGCCAGGACCAGACCCGGGGCGTCCCTGGTGCCGCGATAATGGATCGACCACATGCAGAAGGACCGGTGAAACCCCGTCAGGTCCGCCAGAACCCGTTCGGCGACGGGAAAGCCCGGATCCCAGATCAGCGACCCGTATCCGAACACCCAGAACGGCGTCGGTGGCGGAGTGTCGGGCATGGGGTCGGTCGGCTGCGTCATGGTCTGGCCCTTGGGCTTTTGCCCCTGTAAACACGCCCACAGCCGCGCAGAAAAGGGTTGCCGATGCGAATTCTTCTTGCCGTTGTCATTTTCGCCGCGAGCGCGTGGGCCGGATACTGGGTTTTAGGCAGCCGCGCCGTGACCGGATCGCTGGAGACCTGGTTTGACGAGCGCGAGGCGGAAGGCTGGGCCGTGCATGTGGACGATGTTTCCACCACGGGATTTCCAAACCGTTTCGACACCACACTAACCGATCTGGATCTGGCGGATCCCGATACCGGCTGGGCCTGGCATGCGCCGTTTTTTCAGATCCTGACGCTCAGCTATAAACCCAACCATGTGATCGTGGTCTGGCCGGACCGGCAGCAATTCGCGACGCCGCATCAGACCCTCAGCGTGACATCGGACACATTGCGCGGATCGGTGGTGGTGGACGACACGCAGACCCTGACGCTGGACCGGGCGACGGTGGAATTCGCCCGCGTCGGTCTGGCCTCCACCGCCGATTGGCGGGCGGCGCTGGACGGCGGCCAGATCGCGATCCGCCGCACGCCGCTGCGTGAAAACTCCTATGACCTGGTGCTGGAGGCGCGCAATCTGACCCTGCCCCGCGCCGTTCACGGGATCCTGGCCGAAAGCGGTCTGGTCGGGGATACCGCCCAAGGGGTTCGTCTGGATGCCAGCGTGGTGTTCGACCGGCCCTGGGACCGCGGCGCCATTGAAGACCGGCGCCCGCAGCCGCGCAGCATCGACCTGCGGCTGGCGCGCGCGACCTGGGGCGAGCTTGACCTGAAAATCGCGGGAACCCTTCGCGTCGACCCGCGCGGCGTGCCCAACGGGACGCTGACCGTGCAAGCCACCAACTGGCGCGAAATGCTGCAGCTGGCGGAGGCGTCGCGCAAGATCTCGCCACAGGTGCTGCGGCTGCTGGAACGGGGCTTCGAAGCGCTCGCGTCGCTCTCTGGCAATCCCCGAAGCCTCGACGTGCCGCTGCGGTTCCAGAACGGGCTGGTGACGGTCGGCGGGCTGCTGCCATTGGGCCCGGCGCCGCGGCTGGTGCTGCGCTAGCGCTTCAGCGGCAATAGGGGCCGCTGCGG
>JAGQRU010000308.1 GCA_020425105.1 Paracoccaceae bacterium | reverse complement strand
GGTCGATATGGGCGACGATGGAGAAGTTGCGGATATTCGAAAGCTCGGTCATCGGGGGCGGATCTGTCCTGTAGGCGCAAGGGGCGCGAATTTGCCCTCACATATCCGATTGGGCGGAAGATTCCAGAGGGCATAGACCGGGTTGCCACAAGCGCGGGCCGCAGGCAGGCTAGGTATCGTGCCCGTCGCGGGCCTGCCATGGCCCGCCGGGGAGCTCAGGGAGGGCGCCATGCATGACATCGCCATGAAGATCCGTGTCTCGGGGCGGGTCCAGGGGGTCTGGTTTCGGAACTGGACCCGGGAAGAGGCCGTGAAGCTGGGCCTGCGGGGCTGGGTGCGGAACGAACCGGACGGGACTGTTCTGGCTCTGGCCGCGGGGCCCGAAGCGCGGGTGCGCGAACTGCTGGCCGAACTGCACCGGGGGCCGCCCGATGCGATTGTCCGGGATGTGTCGTTTGACGAAACCGGCATCCCGGATCTGACCGGGTTCGAGATTCAACGCTGACGGCGCCGCACGAAAAACGCCCCGGCGCGAAGCCGGGGCGTGGGCGACCTGTCCTGTCCAGAGGTGTCTGGTCGCGGTCTTAGGCGGCCTTGCGGCGGCGGCGGGCCACGAAGCCGGTCGCGCCCATGGCCGATGCCAGCAGCGGCAGCGCGGCGGGAACCGGCACCGGCGATGCGGTGACGTTGAAGTCGATGTTCGGCGTGTAATCCACCGGCTTGCTGCCGTTCATGGTGAACCCGGTCCAGGACACGCGGACGGTGGCGATGTCACCGACGGTCAGGCCGGTCAGCGTCTTGACCGATGCGTTGGTGCTCAGCGATGCGAGCGTGCTCAGCGGGGTAAAGCCGTTCAGGGTGTCGAGCCACTGGATGGTCACGCCGGTCAGGGCCGAGCTGATGTTGAGGGTCGATGCAACCAGCGGTTTGGTGTTGGTCACCATCTGGAAGTCAAAATCCAGGTAGCCAGAATAATCTGCCGTGGGGCTGAAGCCCGAGGTGGCGTCGAACTGGATTTCCCAGTCATAGGGGGTGTTGACGCCCAGGTTGGTGCCCAGAGCATTGGCGGTGAAGTCGAAGTCGCCCGCGCTCATCGATGCGAAGCCGGCGCCGATGGCGCCGCCGTCTGCAAGAACGGTCCGCGACGAGGTCGGCACGATGTCGATGGTAACGGCGCTGGCCATGGCGGGGGCAAGGGTCAGGGCGATGGCGGCGAGAAGGTTGATCTTACGCATGAGAGGAAACGTCCTTGGCTAGGAGGTAATTTTAAAGAGACCATTCAGAAATTCTTCCTGACGTTGTAATCAACTTTTCGCATAATGTTCGCGAGCAGGCCAACAGAAGCTAACCGAATGGTTAAGATCGCCGGCACCCTGTTTTTGTTTTTTTATTGCAATGGCATGCCTGTTTGCTCGATCCCCCTGAAACGATCGGAGGCGCCATGCAAATAGCGCAAAAACACGTCTTTCGGGCGAATTTCAGGGGCGATCTGGCTGCGCATGCTCCGGCTGCGCAGGCCCCGTGGCTGGGCGGGGGCCTGTTCCAGCGAAGCGATGCAGACGGGTCAGGTCGGGTGCGTGGCTGGGTTATTCCGCGGCCATGCGGGGTTCCGCGGCCACGCCAAGAAATCGCGCAGCTGCTTCACCGGTCATGAATGTCAGCCGCCCTCCACAGATGGTGGCTTCGACTTGCCGGGTTTCGGCGTGGATGATGACCAGATCCGCGCGCTTGCCGGGTGCCAGCACGCCGCGGTCGGGCAGGCGCAGGATCTCCGCCGGTTTTTCGGCAATCAGTGCCCAGGCGCGTTCCAGCGGCAGCAGCCCCAGTTCCGTCAGACGGAACGCCGCCTGTACCGGTGATGCGGAATGACGGTCCGAGACCAGCGCGTCGCACAGCCCTGCATCGATCAGCGCGGTGGTCCGGGCGACGCGCCGCTGCGGCGCGGGGGACAGCACGTCTTCGGCGCAGGCCAGCACCGGGTCGCCCACCGCCCGCGCCGCTGCCGCGACCCGGGCCGTGCCAGGCGACAGGCACAGCCCGGCGCCGATCATCGAATAATGTTCGCGCGTCTCGGCGGTCTGATCGCCGTGAGAGCCGTAGATCACGCCGCGCGCGTCGAAGGCTTCGGCCAGACGGCAGAGATGGCGCGGCACCGATGCGGCCTGGGGCAGCACGCGTCTCAGCGCGGCCTCCAGCCGTTCGGTCCGCGTGCCCCAGGTCCAGGCCCATTGGGCAAAGGCATCCGGGTCGTTGCGCAACAGATCCGCGGCGGTTTCCGCCCGGTTGGAAAAGACCACCTGACCCACGGCGCAGGCATCGACCAGATCCAGCAACGCATCTTCGTCCGCCACCATGATCCGTTCACAGCTGAGCGCCAGACGCAGATCGGTCAGACTGCGGCGCCGGTATGCGATCAGGGCGCGCCCCAGCTGGGCCGCCGCTTCGGGGCTGGTGCTTTCACGCTCCCACGACCAGGGCTGGGCCAGGAACCGTGTGGTCACGCCGTGACTTGCGGCTTCCCGGTCGATCAGGGCCAGATCCGGCGTCTCGCCCGACAGCAGATGCTGGAAGCTTGTGGAATGCAGGTCCACGACTCCGGGCATCACGTAATAGCCGGTCAGATCCACCGCCGGAAACGGGCCGGTGGTCAGCCGGCCGTCCCGAAGGGCAATGGATCTGCGCACCATGGCGCCGTCACGCAAACACTCGGCACCAGTCAAACGAAGCGGAGGCAAAATCGGGGACATATCGGTTCCTGCAATGCGGTTCAGTGTGGATAAGTGCAGTTTGTGTCCGGTGTATGACAGCGAGACCCAGAAAAGATGACAACTTGCGCGGTTGCTGCGCCTTAAGGCTTGCGCGCCTCGCGGCAGTTGAGGAAGCTTTGAAAATAAGGGAAATGCCGCGCTGCGGCAGGAGATCTGGGGAGGCGGGCACGCATGTCGGGACGGGTGATTACGGTCGCACAGCAGAAGGGCGGGTCGGGCAAGACGACCCTGGCTGCAAATCTGGCGATTGCGCTGTTGGGGCGGGGGCACAGCGTGGCGGTTCTGGACACCGATCCGCAGGGATCGCTGGGGCGCTGGTTCATGACCCGCCGCGAGGCGATGAACGGCACGCCCGATCTCGATTTCGGCACCGCGAGCGCCTGGGGCGTCGGGTACGAATGCGAAAAGCTGCGCGACCGGAACGATTTCGTCATCATCGACACGCCGCCCAAGATCGACAGCGATCTGCGCCCGGCGCTGCGCGAATGCGATCTGGTGCTGGTGCCGGTTGCCACCAGTCATGTGGATCTGTGGGCCACCGAAAGCGTGCTGGAAATGGCGGACCGGGTGGGCAAACCCGTGCTGATGGTGTTGAACCGCGCCGCCAGCCGGGCGCGCCTGACGGGTGAGGTGTCCGAGCTTCTGGATCAGGTGGAAGCCCCGCGCGCAGGGACGGTTCTGGCCAATCGGGTGATATTCGCCGAGGTGCTGGGCGAAGGCACCGGGGTCACCGAAAAGGCGCGCTCGGGTCCCGCCGCCCGCGAGGTGCAGGCGCTTCTGGACGAAATCGGGGCGATGCTGGACAGTTTGAACTGACCGGCCCGCAGACCGAAAGGCGCCGCCAATGACCGATATTGTTCTGGGGGCCGATGGACGGCCCCGATGCGGCTGGTGCCGCGCGGCGCCGGAGTTTTTCGACTATCACGACCGCGAATGGGGTTTCCCGGTGGCCGATGACCGGCGACTGTTCGAAAAGATCTGCCTGGAAAGTTTTCAGTCGGGGCTAAGCTGGCGCACCATCCTTGCAAAGCGCGAAAATTTTCGCGCGGCCTTTGCTGGGTTTGACTTCCGCGCGATGGCCGAATTCGGCGATGCCGACATCGCGCGCCTTATGGCGGACGCTGGGATCGTGCGGCACCGGGGCAAGATCGACGCGGTGATCAATAATGCGCGGCGGGCGTGCGAGATGGCGGACCGTGAAGGATCTCTGGCAGCGTTCTTCTGGGGCTATGAACCGGCGCGCGCGGATCTGCCCCGGCCGCAGACGGCGTCGGTCACGCCGGGCTCCGTGGCTCTGTCCAGGGCACTGAAGGCGCAGGGCTGGAAATTCGTCGGACCCACGACCGCCTTCGCCTTCATGCAGGCGATGGGATTGGTCAACGATCACGCGGAAGGCTGTGTGATACGGGCCGAGGCTGCGCAGGCGCGAGCCGTCTTCAGCCCGCCGCGCTAAGGCGGAGCGTAAAGGGGCCCGATGGCCCCTTCAGGCGATGTGCCGAATGGCTCAGGAAACGCTCAGATTGACGGCGGCGCTGCGCCCGTCGCGGCCGGGCTCGATGTCGAACGTGACCTTCTGATTGTCCGCGAGGCCCGTCAGCCCCGACCGTTCCACTGCCGAGATATGCACGAACACATCCTTGCCGCCCCCATCAGGTGCGATAAAACCATACCCTTTGGTCGTATTGAACCATTTCACGGTGCCGGTGGCCATGTCCCGTGTCTCCTGTCAGTACGCTGTTCGCAGTATGCAACAGCCTGGCGTCAGTCGTGGCGGATCGATAGTACTGATCGCCGCAGGCGGGACAGAAGATCGAGTGCGGTAACGGTCGCGCGGGAAATGTGGCAGCGGTCTTTCTGTGCGGCAAGGATTCTCTGAAATCTTGCGAATCCGGGGTCGGGGTGACGTTGCGGCAGAAGCTGCCTGCCTTGGCGGGGATGCCTTGCGATGCGGCAAGGTCTGCATACATTCTTTCCGAAGAATATATGAGGGTCGCCATGGAAACCGCCGTCAAGCTCACTTGTCTGGACTGTCTGCAAGTCAACCGCGTGCCGCGTGACAAGCTGGGGGCAGGGCCCGTCTGCGGCACGTGCGGCGGGCGGCTCGCGGATGGCAAGGTGCACGAGGTCGACATGAAAACGCTGCAGAAGGCGCTGCGCACCGACGACCTGCCGCTGGTGGTGGATTTCTGGGCGCCGTGGTGCGGGCCCTGCCGGTCCATGGCGCCGCAATACGCGCAGGCCGCGGCGGCGCTGCGCGGATCGGCGCGGCTGATCAAGCTGAACACCGACGACCATCCGGCGGCGGGCAGCATGTTCGGCATTCGCGGCATCCCGCTGCTGGTGGCCTTTCAGGGCGGGCGCGAAAAGGCCCGTCAGGCCGGCGTGCAGCCCGCGGCGCAGATCGAAACCTGGATCCGCAGCCTCGCGGCCTGAGCGGCGCCGGCCCGGGCCGGACAATCTGCGTCTGGACCCGGACGCCGCCGCGCGGTAGGTGGGCGGTCAGCGCGAACCTGTTGCCCGGAGAATTCCCATGAGCCGCATCGTCTATGTCAATGGCGCCTATCTGCCCGAAGAAGAGGCCAAGGTTTCCGTTTTCGACCGGGGGTTCCTGTTCGCGGACGGCGTCTATGAAGTAACCTCGGTCCTGAACGGCAAGCTGGTGGATTTCGACGGCCACGCCAAGCGGCTGGAACGGTCGCTGACCGAGCTTGAGATGCCCAGCCCCGTCACCATGGACGAACTGCTGCAGATCCACCGCGATCTGATCGACCGCAACGGTCTGGTCGAAGGCGGGGTTTATCTTCAGATCACCCGGGGCGCCGCGCCGCGCGACTTCGCCTATCCCGCCGATCCCAAGCCGACGCTTGTCCTGTTTACGCTCGAGATCAACATTTCCGGGTCGCCCAAGGCGGAAACCGGTCTGAAAGTCGTGTCCATCCCCGATGAACGCTGGGGCCGCCGGGACATCAAGACGGTGCAGCTTCTTTACCCGTCCATGGGCAAGATGGCGGCCAAGGCGCAGGGCGCGGATGACGCCTGGATGGTCGAAGACGGCGCGGTGACCGAAGGCACCTCCAACAACGCCTATATCGTGACCAAGGACGGCAAGATCGTCACCCGGCAGCTTAGCCACGCCATTTTGCACGGGATCACCCGGGCGGCGGTGCTGCGTATGGCGGAAGAAGCGCAGATGATCGTGGAAGAACGCCCCTTCACCATCGAAGAAGCGCAGAACGCGGCCGAGGCGTTCATCACCTCGGCCACGACCTTCGTCACGCCGGTGGTGGAAATCGACGGCGTCACGCTGGGCGACGGCAAGCCCGGCCGGATCGCGAAACGCCTGCGTGAAATCTATATGGATGAGGCCCGCGCCAAGGCCGTCTGACCGGCCCGCCTGTTAACGAGGTTCCCATGACGGTCTATTTCATCGGCGCCGGTCCC
>JAGQRU010000307.1 GCA_020425105.1 Paracoccaceae bacterium | reverse complement strand
CGCAGATTTGTGCGGCGAAGCCGCATCACTGCCTGAACTCCGCCAGGATCGCCGGAATGCCCGGCAGCAACCCGACCAGCGCCATGACGCCCGTCAGCACCGCGAACATGATGCCCGGCACGATCCAGCGGCTCATATGCGTCAGCTCCGAGCTGCGATCCTTGCACCCGATCAGCCCAAGATTGTCGAGCAGCATGGTCAGCGACCAGCCAAAGGCAGGATTCACCAGCGACGACGAAAACACCACGATGGCCGCGGATTGAGTGGTCTTGCCCTCTCGCGTCATTTCCATCCCAGCCTCCAGCAGCGGAATAAACACCCCCACCACCAGCGCAACACACAGGACCGGCTCCCAGATCGCCAGATCCATGGGATAGCCCCAGACGCCGGCGATAATGCAAAACAACGCCGTCAGCACCGCACCCGCGGGGATGGGACGCTTGGCAATGGCGGCGGGCACAATATAGGTCCCCCAGGAGGAGGCGAAGTTGGCGCCGCCCATAAGCGATCCGACGGTTTGCCGCAATGAGGCACTGACCATGGTGTCGTCAATGTTCATCTGAACTTTTTCGGTTCGCGCCGGATAGCTGATCTTCTGGAAAACCTGGTGCCCCAGGAAATCCGGCGACCACATGGCGACCGCGAGTACGGCAAACGGCAGCACGACGATAAAGCTTTCAAGCGTGGGCAAGCCCAGCATCCAGCCGGTATTTTCGCCCCACCAGTACATGGGATTTATGATCGGAAAACCCGGCGCGGTTTCAAACTGAAAGGGTGCGCCCAGCGCCAAGGCAATGCCGCCACACAAGAAGCAACTGAGCGGCACCGCGAGCCAGCGCTTCTTCCAATGCTCCAGCAGCGCGTAGAGCAGGATCGTGAACAAGATCAGGACGAATGCGATATAGGCCATATTAATCGCTTCAGCCCAGGCAAAGAGCTTCTTCACCTGCGCGGCGGTCCCGACAAATCCAAGATAAAGCAGCAAGCCGCCGCAAACGCCTTTGCTGGTCAGATTGGCCAGCAGCGTACCGCCCTTGCTGATTGCCAGAAGCAACCCGAAAATCCCGATAAGCAGCCCAAACGCCATCGGATGACCGCCGGCGGCCACCACCATCGGAATCAGCGGGATCAAGGGACCATGGGTGCCGGCAAGATTTGCCGTCGGCAGCAGAAAGCCTGAAAACAGCAAAATAAAGAACGACACGATAATCAGTTCATAGCGCACGTTTTCCAGGACAAACCCGTCGCCCAGGCCCAAAGGTGCTGCGAATGTCGCGGCAATAGCCCCCACCATGACCACCTTGCCGATGGTGCCCGCCATGGCCGGAATGGTGTCCTCCAGCTCAAATCGATAGTCTCTGAACGGCAGGTTGGGACGCCAGCGTTTGGGTGCCATGATCTGAAGTTCATGCTCCAGATAGTCGTCGCGACTGGGAAACTCTGAACTGGGTCTGTGTTTGTCGGAATATCCCTGACCTGAAGCATAATCCGCGGGCCTCTCCGCCTTTACGCCTGGCACATCGCCCATTGTTGTTGTGTTCGCCATTGGTGTCCCCCCATGGTGTAGTCTGATACACTTGGGAGTGTACTGCCCCTGAGCCATCGGCACGATGCTTTCCGGCCCAGGCGGGCGATAGGCCACAGTGGCGAGGTGGACGGCCGTCCAGACAACCACAGGCTGAGCCCGCCGACTGGTGGCGTGCGTCCGGCCGCAGAGCGTCAAGAAAACCCGCAAGCGCGGTCACAGGAACAAGGCCTGCGGGTTCTGTCGCGTGGTCCTTTCAGCGGCTCAGGACAGTGGTGCGCCCGCTGATGCGGTGAGCTTCGCTGTAGCGCGGGGGACGGCTGCGCCGGTCGTTTCGGGCGGCGCGGCGCAAAACGCGTCATGGGAAATGCCGCGCACGATTCGTTCGGCGGCAATCCCCGCGGCATCGAAAAAGCCGGTGTAGATCGGCTTGAACCCGGTGAACCAGAGCCCGGGATTGCCCGGATCGCGCTCGCCCGTCGGATGGCGCGGCCGTCCGTTTTCGTCCAGCACGCCAAGATGCCCCAGAAGCGGTTCAAGCCCGGTCCGATACCCGGTCGCCGCGATCACGATATCCGGCGCGCGGGACGACCCGTCGGCCAGCCGGACGCGCGCGCCGTCGAAGCGCTCGACACGGGGCACAACGCGGAACCGTCCGGCCTTCAACGCCGCGACGAACCCGTCGTCGATCGCAAAGGTCACCCCGTCCCGCAACAGCCGTGTGCTGCCGCCCTCCGGGTGGCTCGCAAGCCCAAGCCGCCGCAGATCGCCCAGAAAGATCCGCTCCGTCAGCCGGAACGCCGGGTCCAGCAGGCCATTCGGCAGGGCTGCAAAGACACGCGCCAGCCCGTGAAGCGGGTATCCGAAGATGCGCTTCGGAACCACCGCGGGACCGTGGCGCACCGCAACCATCACTTCAGCAGGCCGGTGGCGTGCCAGATGGTTGAGCGCATCGGTGCCGGAGTTCCCCGCGCCGATGACCAGCACACGCTTGCCGTCGAAGCGCGACACCTCTCCCAGATCCGCGACATGCAGAAACTCGCCTGCAAAGCTCTCCCTCCCCGGCCAGTCGGGAACATGCGGAATGCTTTCGCGGCCCGTGGCGATGATCACATTTTCCGCCTGGTGAAAGCCGGTGTCGGTGGTCACATGCCACCCGCCTTCGACCGGGGCGATCTCTTTCACACTGCAGCCATAGTGGATCGGGGCGCCAAGCCGCGCGGCATAGCGCTCCAGATGCGCCACCACCGTGTCGCGCTTCAGATAGGTGCCATCCGATGTCGGCGCCGCCTGCCCGGGCAGGCCGGCGAATTTGCGGTGGATGTTCAGGCGCAGCGCCGGGTGGCGCCCGCGCCAGGGTTCGGCGACCCTGTCCCGCGCCTCCAGCACGGTGACGGGCATGCCGCGATCCGACAGCGCCCGCGCCGCGGCAAGGCCCGAAAGCCCTGCCCCGATCACCAGCGTGCTGCCGCGATTGGTCCTGTTCATTGTCTTTTCCTCCAATAGTCTAGTGCCTTTGCGCGCGGATCTCGGGCTCCAGCGGGTCCGCGTAATCTTCAAGCCCGATGTCGCGAAGCAGGTGGCGCGACAGCCCCGCAAGATCCTCGCGTGCCCGGCGGATGCGCCGCCGGTCCCGCGCCCGGGCCCGCCAGCGCAGAAACGCGGCGGCAAGGTGTGACGCCGCCGGGCGCGCGCCGCCCCCGGCAGGTGGTGACATCGTGGTCATGTCTTGTGTCCTTTCTGGCGCCGCTCAGACGTGGGCGACGAAATACGCATTGATGGGATCGTGCGGCAGGCGGTGGGTTTCGACCGCGGCAAAGCCGGTTTCGGCCAGATATTCCTCCGCCGTCTCGACGCCCCACATGGCCCCCAGCCCCGGCCCGCCCTGGCCCAGCGAGACCGGCATGCAATGCATGCTGGAGATCATGAACAGCAGCGGCGCGAACGGGTTGGGGATGTTCTTCTCAAGATCGCGCGAGCCGCCGATATCCTGCATCAAAAACACCCCGCCCGGCCGGAGCGACTGCCGGACCAGCCGCAGGAACCCCTTGGGGTCGGCCTGGTCGTGGACCGCATCGAAAGCGGTCACCAGATCGACCTGGCCGACGGGCGCGCCGGAGGACAGGTCGCGCGCTTCGAAGCGAAGGTTCGCAAGACCTTCAAAGGCCGCTTCGGCCGCCGTGTCGCGAAACGCGTCTTCACACAAGTCGAAGCCGGCGAAACGACTGTTCGGAAAGGCCTTGGCCAAAGCCAGCATCGCCCGCCCGCCGCCACAGCCGAAATCGGCCACGTCGATGCCGCTTTTCAGGCGTTCGACAAGGCCCGGCACCACCGGCAGGATCGCGTCGATCAGGTTCGCGACGACCAGCTGCGCGCTGTCTTCGGCCATGACCTCGTGGAAGCGGTCGAAATGGTGATAGCAAAGCCCCTCACCGGTCTTGAACCGCTCCAGCAGCTTGTCCTCGACCGACGCCGCGAGCCCGATGAACTGGGTCGTCACCGCCATGTTTTCCGGGCTGGCGGCGCGGGTCAGAAACGCCGCGTGTTCAAGCGGCAGGGTGTAACTGGCCGCGCCCGGGTCGTAGTCCACAACACCCGACGTGACCATGACCGCCAGCCATTCCCGCAAATAGCGCTCGTTCACCCCGATCTTTCCGGCCAGCGCCGCCGAGGTCAGGCCGGGATGCACGGCCAGCGCGTCGAACAATCCGGCGCGGTGGCCCAGGGACGACATGACGGCCAGAGCCGCCTCGTTCAGCGTGCCTATGAAACGCCCGGCGAAGGCCTCCGCCTTGTTCTCGTCAAACACCGGGACCGGTTGTTGCGCTGTCATCTTCTCTTCTCCCTTTTGTCCATACGGCCTTCGTGACCGCTGCGATGGGGAATGGATGGACTCGTTTGGCGAGTCGTCGTAGAAGAAGAAAAGACGAAATCGGGGTAAATCGGACACCATTAGAAGGAATTCATGGGGTATGAGCATCACGACGGTCGTTATCGGATCTCGTCATTCGGGGACCTCGGTTCTCTTCTCGATCCTCGACGTTCTGGCTTCGGTGGGGCGCGACTGGGAAATGCTGCACGGTCTGCCGTCGCAGGAACCGGTGTTCGGTGTCAGCCTCAGAACGGTTGACGGGGCGCCGTACTGGGACATCAACGGCCGGAAGATCACGCCTGATGCGGCGCTCACCGAAGCGCCCGAACCGGATCTCGTCATCGTGTCCGACCTGCATTTCGATCCGAACTCGGGATTTCCCGACGATCTGTGGCCGGTGGCGGACTGGCTCGCGGCGGCACATGCACGCGGCGCGATTGTCGCCTCCGTATGTTCAGGCTCCGTGTTGCTGGGTGCGGCCGGTCTGCTGGAAGGCAAGGAGGCAACGACCCACTGGGGGTTTGCCGACATGCTGGGGCGGGACTTTCCCGGGGTGAAAGTCTGCCGCGAACGGATTCTGGTCCCCGCGGGCGACGGCCACCGGGTCGTCACCGCCGGCGGCGCGTCGGCATGGGCCGATCTCATGCTCTATCTGATCGGGCGCTTTGCGGGCACCGAAGAAGCGCGCCGGATCGCCAAGATCTATCTGATCGACCCGCATCTCGACGGGCAGATGACCTATGCCTCGCTGATCTCGGGGCGCCAGCATCAGGATCAGATGATCGCCGAAGCGCAGGTCTGGGCCGCGCAACATTACGACACGCCCAGCCCCGTCGCCGCCATGGCCGAACTGTGCCGGATGACCGAGCGCGGCTTCCACCGCCGGTTCAGGAAGGCGACGGGGCAAGCGCCGGTGGATTACATCCAGACCCTGCGGATCGAGGAAGCCAAGCAGCTTCTGGAAACCACCGCCACACCGATCGACGAGATCTCAGCCGAGGTTGGCTATTCCGAACCGTCGAGCTTTCGCACGGCGTTCCGCAAACGGGTCGGCATCTCTGCCTCCGCCTACCGCAAGAAATGGCAGGCGCTGGCGCCAGCCGCCCAGTGACCCGGGTGTGAAGGGCAACAACCTGCCCCGGCACGCCGGTCGGCAGAGCCGCCCTTCGCAACGCCACGAAGAACCGCGTGCGGACAGTGACCGGACAGGCCGCCCGATAAGACGCCCCGCGACGCCCGGTGCGGCAATTCCGCTAACGACGGTGTTCTGAAAATATCTGCATACTCACGTCAGACCGCCCCGAAACAGGGACCTGACAGGCTCCGAGTCACCAAGACATGCAGAGGCGCGCGCCAGCGACACGCGCACGCGGGGACCGAGCACAAGAAGCGCCCCGCGTCTCTGACACCGAAACCGACAATGTGCCTGAACGCCCACGCCAGCCTTGTCCCCGGCACACGCCCGGCCCAGGATACTTCAGAAGGAAAGATTACATGGAATTAAAGACTTACAGTTCCGCGCTTGCGATACTTACGTTGACGACCTTCGCCGCGGCGGCCCATGCGCAAAACGCGCAATTTCCGTCGCTCCAGATGCAGGGCGTTGAGCAGGTAGAGATCGACGTCGATATCAAAGCGGCGACCGACCGGCTGTCGCAGGCGGTGCAGTTCCGCACCATTTCGAACCAGGATCGCGACGACTTCGACACCCAGGCCTTCGACGATTATCACGCCTTCATCGAAGCGTCCTATCCGCTGGTCCACCAGAAGCTGAAGCGCGAAATCCTGGGCGATCCGCGCCCCTACAGCCTGCTCTACACCTGGGAAGGCAAGAACCCCGACCTGCCGCCGGCGCTGTTCTACGCCCACCAGGACGTGGTGCCGGTGCCCGCAGACTCGCGCGACCAGTGGCTGCAGGATCCCTTCGCCGGGACGGTGGCCGACGGCTATATCTGGGGGCGCGGGGTGCTGGACGACAAGAACCAGATCCACGGCATCCTCGAAGCGGCGGAAATGCGGCTCGCGGAAGGCTGGCAGCCGGAGCGGACGCTGTATTTCGTCTTCGGGCAGGACGAAGAGGTCGGCGGCCCCGAAGGCGCGCGTTTCATCGCCGAGGAACTGGAACGGCGCGGGATCGAACGCTTCGCCTTCGTCATGGACGAATCCGCGCCGCTGATCCCGGGAATCTTCCCGGGTCTGCCGGACAACACGGCGCTGATCGGCATCGCGCAGAAGGGCTATCTGAGCCTTGAGCTGGCCATCCATGCCCTCGGCGGCCACTCGTCCCAGCCGCCCGAGGACTCGAATATCGGCATCCTCGCCGAAGCGATCACCAGGCTGGAGGACGCGCAGTTCCCCTACCGCATCCATCCCGCCCTGCGGCACCAGTACCGCTATCTCGGCCCGGAACTGGACGAGACGCTTCAGCCGCTCTTCTCGGCGGTCGCCTTCGGCAAGGACGGCGCGATGACCGATCAGGAAAAGGACTTCATCCAGATGATGTCCGCCAGCCCGGTCACCCGGGCCATGATACGGACCACGATTGCCGTCACCATGTTCAACGCGGGGATCAAGGACAACGTCCTGCCGCCCGCCGCGACCGCGGTGGTCAATTTCCGGCCGATGCCCGGCGACACGCCCGAGGTGATCATCGACCACGTCCGGAAAGCCATTAACGACGATCGGATCACCATCCGGGACATCTCCGCCTCGACGCCCGCAACCGCCATCGCGGATCCAGAGGGACCGGGCTACAAGGCGCTTGAAAAGACCGTGCGCCAGATCTGGGGAAACGACCTGGTTGTCGCGCCGTTCTTCGTGATCGGCGGTTCGGATTCCAAGCACTTCCAGGCCCGTCCCTTTGCCCCCGATGTCTATACCATCACCGGCCTTCAGCTTGAATCGATGAAAGAATTCGAAGGCTTCCACGGGGTCAACGAACGGATCCTGGTGGATGAATACGCCAAGACCATCGCGTTCTTCTACCAGATCATGGGCAACCTCGACGCCCTGTAGGGCGCGCCCCCGGCCCGGCGTTCCGGGCCTGCCCGCATGGCGGAGCGGCCACCGCTCCGCCGCAAGACACCGGCGACCGGCGGCGGGGATTGCCGCTAGAACTTCCCGTTGTTGTTCTTCCATTCGCTGCGCGGGGCGATGGGCGTCACGGTGGTCCACTGCTCGGCAATCCTGCCCTCCGCGACGCGAAACAGATCGTACAGCCCCGCATGCCGGCCGTCCCTGTGGCCCTCGCTCATGCACAAGACGAAATTCCCTTCCGCCAGCACCCGGTGAACCGTCTGATAGGCGATCTGCGGCGTGCCGTCCGGCCGCAGCGCCGCAAGCGCCCCCCGCAACGCCGAAAGACCATCCGCGCCTTGGGGGTCGTGCTGGATCAGGTCCCCGGCGACGAACGTCTCCAGCAGATCGAGCTGCCGCGCCACCAGCACCTTTTCCGCAAAGGCCGCGACCAGCGCGCGATTGGTTTCGGTCCTGTCAAGATCGGCGATGGCGGTCGCGCCGTCCAGCATGGTCCGGCCCGAGCCATTGGGCGGCTCTATCATCTGCAGATTGTCCCAGTGTTCGACCGCCTTGCCATCCTCGAACCGGAACACTTCAAAAGCCGCCTCTACGCCGTTGAAATCGTATTCGTTATGGGCAAAGGCGAAATCCCCATCCTCGAAAACCCGGACGAAAACCACTTTCGGGTTCGTCTTCGCCAGACGCGCGAAAAGCTCGGCCAGACCGGGGCTGCCCTCCGCCGTCCGCGGATTGTGCTGGATGTATTTGGCCTCGTTCACAACGGTCGCCGCCTCCGGGTCTCCGGTCTCGATGCCCTTGAGCAGTTTTTGCAACAGCGCCTTCTTCGTCGGCATGGTCAAAGTCCTTCTCGCTTCCATCGCGCCCCGAACGCCGCCGCCCCTCTCCCCGGACCGGTGCGGGCACATCCCAAAGGCAGGCGCCGCAGCGGCCCCATGGCCGCGCCGATTACTGCACAAGCGGAAAACGACCGCAACGACCGGCCGCGGAGATCCGCCACGCCGTCCGCCTGCACAAGCGGTCCCCGAGCCCGCACGAGCGGAACAGGATGGCAAAGACGGCGGGTCAGAAGGGTACGGCGACAACCTTGGCTGGAGCCAGGCTCGACCCGACATTTGGGCGGCGTATCGCGAATGGCGGCTCCGAGCCCATTCCTTACCGATGCTGCAATACCGGTGAATGTCTGGTTCCATCATTTTGGCCCTGACTTTGAGTTACTCACACCCAATCGCCTGATTCCTGGGCTGAATAGATGTAAGGTAAGGCTGCAGCCAATTTACGATGAACCGGACACAAATCTCGCCCATAGGAACACGCACGCCATTAGGCATTGATATTTAACAAAAAAAGAAACCCGGATAAGCCGCCAATTTGCTTTGAGGAAAAAACGCTCCCCGCTCAGACTTCGCAAACAGCCCTAAAGCAGCGGAGAAGTTTCATGAATACGCGTCTTTTCAACTTACTCACAGCAGCCAGTATCGCACTTGGCGGAGCGGCCTCGGCGCAGTCACCGGAGATCCTGGAGACCGGGACTGATAGCGCGTTCTACATGAGCGACGCCGCCTATTTTTCAGCGGATGGGGACAAGGCCGTTGTTTTTGTTCCCGGCTTTATCTTCAACAAGGAAAGCTGGCAGACACTCGCAGTAAGATTGCAAGAAGAAGGCATCGCCTCGGTTGCGATCAGCGCCAAGTCCGAAAACGCGATACGGCGCGCGGTACAGGAACTCACCGGCCGCGGACACAGCGACATTGTTCTGATTGGCGGGAGCAGCGGTGCTGCGGCCATCCTGAACACGATGGAGCAGGTTGTGGCGACGGACAGTGTCACGGGCGTGGTGCTGATGTCACCTGTACGTGGCAACCCTATCGACGATCAGCCAGTCGACAAACTGTTCATCGTCTCCGAGGGTGAAAAATCGTTTGAAAAAGTGCAGGCGCTGCATGAGGCGTCAATAGAGCCCAAAACGCTGATGACGATCCCGGGGAAGGCCCACGCCCAGTTTCTGTTCTATGGGCCTGACAAGTCCGACGTCGAAGCCGCAATTGTTGAGTTTGTAACGGCACGGTAGTCTTTGCCGGATGAAGAGACGATGGATCAAAGTTCTGGCCTGCATCGTTTTTGTCGGCCTGTCCACGGCAGCGGCCGGCTATCACGGGGTCACCCGTGAAAGGGCTGAAATCACCCGAGAAGCGGTGCGTTTGGACAATCAGCTTTCAAATGCACTTTCTCAGAACATACGCGTCGCCTCGCTTTTGGCGGGGCACAGCGCGGTTCATGCGGCCCTTGGTGCAGATAGCGGCACGTTGTCTGACCGGGATGCGCTCGGTCGGCTGACGATTGAAACGGGTCGTGCGGCGATCATTGTCGCGGATAGAGATGCGCAGGTCATTGCCGCAGGCCTGCGCAATCCCGAAGATGCGCAGGTTCTGACAACCCTGCCGGAAGCCTTGCGCCAGACGCTCCGAACCTCGGCTTTATCGCGACGGTTCATTAGGACCGATACCATTGGGTGGGTGTTTGAGGCAGGAAAACCGGTGTTCGGTCCAAGCCGGGACAGGCAGGGACTTGTTTTCTCCTATCAATCCATTGAAGATTTAGCACAGACTTGGCGCGCGCTGCCCGACAACCTTGTCGTTACCACGTCTGATGGAAGAACACTCTACGCACACCGCCGCTTTGGCACGACAGATTGGGGTCTGCTACGCCATACTGTCACGTCGCATGTGCATGGTACACGCCTCACTCTTGAACGAAATCCGCGCGTGCTTTTTGGATATTCCGGAATCGGTTTTGCTTTCGGCCTGGCAATTTCGCTGTCGGTGTTCTTTGCTCTGCTGAGCACAGCGCGGCGACGGGCATTGGCTCAGGCGCGGATAAACGCGCTGGCTGAGGATGCCGCCATGTTGGAGGCGCGGGTCAAGGAGCGCACGCGAGACTTGCGGGATGAAATCCAACAACACAGGCACACCGAACAGGCCCTGAGAGAAAGTCAGTCTCAACTGGTCCAGACTGCGAAACTCAAGATTCTCAATGATATGGCCGCAGGGCTCAGCCATGAGTTATCGCAGCCACTATTTGCTTTGGAGGCCAGCCTGGATGCGTTGCGATGTCAGTTGGCCACATTGCCAGCGGAGGCCAGCGCATCATTGGAGAAAGCCCTCAGGGTTTGTCGGCGCATGGGGCAGATATTGAATACTCTCAGGAGCTTTGCCCGAAAGGATGACGAACCTCCGGTCCTGTCAGACCTTTCAAAGCCGGTCGCAGCGGCGATTGATATTCTTGATTACGAGGCCAAGCGCAGCCGTATCTTTGTGGAGCATCGTTTTCCAGACGAACCACCAATGGGGATGGCCACATCACCACGCTTGCAACAGATCATTGTGAATTTGCTCGCAAATAGCTTTGATGCAGTTGCCAAAGATGGCACCGGCGCTGTCGTCATCGAATATCTCACCGGTCCCCAAATTCGGATCAGCGATAATGGGCCGGGCTTTTCCAACGCCGAAACGGCGCTCATCCCGTTCGAAACCACAAAGGAGGATCAGAACGGGCTTGGATTGGGGCTTTCGATTTCCGCTGACATTATGCAGAGTTTTGGCGGAGCGCTCCATCTTGGCTCGACCCCTGACGGCGGGGCGGCTGTTACCCTGATGTTTGATCCTGGCGAGAAGTCGTTACGATGAATGGCGTGCTTTTGGTCGATGATGATCGGGATGTGCTTGAAGCGCTTGAAACGCGCCTCGCGCTCGCCGGGTATAACGTGATCGCGTGCGCCTCCTATATCGAAGCCAAAGACCACCTCATGCCTGGGTTTGAGGGATGCGTGGTCACCGATATCCGGATGCCCGGGAAAACCGGGATTGACCTGATTGCCAGAGCTTGCGCTGTGGACCCGGAATTACCTGTTATTGTCCTGACAGGCTTCGCCGACACAAAGACCGTGGTGAGTGCCATGCGCGAAGGGGCAGTAACGGTGCTGGAAAAACCGTGCCCTATCGAGCTGTTGATTGAGACTGTCGCCCAAGCGCTGTTGCAACGTGGCGCTGTTCTAAAGACCCGCAGAACCCGCGCGAAACGCGCCGCACGCGCGACCGCAGGGCGACCGTCCAAAGACAGTGCGCTCTCACCACAACTCGCCGAATACGAAGCTGAACTGGTCCGGCGTGCCCTAAAACGAAATGCGGACAATAAGGCCAAAACCGCACAGGAACTTGGCATTTCCAGGAGTCAGCTTTACGTAAAGATCAAAAGCTTGGGGCTTAAATAACCGTTCGACCGATTTTGCAACGTATGCTTTGCTCGTCTGTACACAAATTTCACGCCGGTTATCGTACAACCTGCCTCCCACCGAAACTGTCCTTCCTTTGGTTCTTTGCCTGCCGGTATCATTTTGGTTGCGGGCCGACACATTAAAACCGGTCCTTGGCCACTCGACGATCAAAGGCGGCTGTGTCCCGCATAGCGGACATCAGAGCACGTTGCGGCGAACGACCGCTCCCCTTCCCCACCGATCCCGCACCGACGTAATACCGACGTTTTACCGCCGCGATACCGACCCTAAAAATCGGTCTGAAATCAAACCGTTGGGACAGATCTCCCCACCCCGCCCCACCGACCGGCGCGCGCAGCGTACGTTCCCCCTGTGTTCCGGGAAAACCCTATCCCTTGCGGGCCGCTTTTTCGGCGATGCCCGAGGTCCCCATGCGGGCCTCCAGCACCTCCAGAACCGCGCTCAGCGGCACCTCGCGGGCGGCCAGCAGGACCAGCAGGTGATAAATCACATCCGCCGCCTCGGCGGTCAGTTCCGCCTTGTCGTCCTTCACCGCGGCGATGATCGCCTCGACCGCCTCTTCGCCGAATTTCTCCGCGCATTTCTCCGGCCCTTTGGAAAAAAGCTTTGCGGTCCAGCTGCTTGCCGGGTCGGCGCCGCGGCGGGCTTCAATGGTGGCGAACAGGGTTTCCAGCGTGCTCATGTCAGCCTCACCGGGATCCCGGCGGCGGCCATATGGGCCTTGGCCTCGCCGATGGTGTAATCGCCGAAATGGAAGATCGACGCCGCCAGCACCGCGCTCGCCCCCCCTTCGGTCACCCCTTCGACCAGGTGGTCCAGCGTCCCCACGCCCCCCGACGCGATCACCGGCACATGCACTGCGTCCGAAATCGCCCGCGTCAGCGGCAGGTTGAACCCCGCCCGCGTCCCGTCCCGGTCCATCGACGTCAGCAGGATCTCCCCCGCCCCTTTGTTTACAACGGTTTGCGCGAACTCCACCGCATCGATTCCGGTCGGTTTACGGCCCCCATGGGTGAAGATTTCCCACCGCCCCGGCGCCACCGTCTTGGCGTCGATGGCCACCACGATGCA
>JAGQRU010000306.1 GCA_020425105.1 Paracoccaceae bacterium | reverse complement strand
GGTCGGCATTGGGCACGATGACCTTCGAGCGGTCAAAGGCCTGGATCACCGTCGAGCGAACGGAAATCCGGTCAACCGTGCCATGCACCGACCCGACCTGCACCCAGTCCCCCTCGGATACCGGGCGTTCGATCAGCAGGATGATGCCGGACACGAAGTTCGACACGATGGTCTGCAACCCGAAACCGATACCGACCGCCAGCGCCGAGGCGAAAATGGCGAAGGCCGAAAGGTCGATCCCCGCCGTCGTCACCGCCATCACGGCCGCGGCAAAGACCCCCACATATCCGATGCCCGAAACGAGAGCCGTCCGCGCGCCCTGATCCAGCCGCGTCTTCGGCAGGACCGTCGTGCTCAACGCCCCCTGCAGCAGGCGCGTGATGCCATAGCCCAGAGCGAAGACAATCGCGAAGGTCAGAAACTCGCTGGGTGAGATCTTGACGTCACCGACGACGAACCCTTCGCGGAACTTCGTCCACACCTCGGTCAAGTCGGTGATCCGGGCGCCCCAGATCAACGCGAGAATGGGCAGGGACGCGACGATAAGCACCGCACCGGCAAGGGTCGGGAACAGACCCTCTTGCTGGTCTCCTCCCGCCGCATCCCTGCGACGGAACAATGCGTAGAATTCGCCGATCTCGCGCTGCGCAAGCGCCATGAAGCCAAACAAAAAGAAGGATATCGCCGCCGAGAACACCAGTTGCTTGGACAACATGACATAGCCGAGCGCCCCGGCCACCGGCCCCGCGACCGCGATCATCATCGCTCCGCCCGACAAGACCTGAAGGACGCTATCGACAAAGCCGCGCTCCGGCATGTCTTTGTCCATGTCGCTTGGACGGCGCCGGAAAAGATGCGCCGTGCGATACAGCGCCAGCGCCGTGACCACGCTCAGAAACACGCTCAGATAGGCGGTGCTCCGGGCGTCGAAATTCTGCCGCTGGCCGAACAGATCCAGCCCTTCCGCAATGGCAATGGTCAGCACCATGACCTGCGCCGGAACCCTCGCCTTCTTGACCAGCCTCGCGGGCAGTCTCAACGGGGTCTTTTCCGGCGCGGCACGCGGATAAAGCTGCCGGATCAACCAGGTGCCTGCGATCATCACAAACCCGAAGGTTGCCAGAGACAGGACCAGAGACTGCCCCGTTTCGCCAAAAAGCCCGGTCAGTTGCAGCGCCGCCAGCAGCAGTAGCAGACCCAGCCACGGCAGCAGGAATTGTGCCAAGACCACCAGGAATTTCAGCACCCGGCTGAGTGCCCGCCCGCCCAGTTGGTCGATGCTGCCCATCAGGCGGTCGATCCAGATGCGGCTGCGGAACAGAAGGAAGCCGCCGCCGATCAGCAGGAACAGCACAGTGGGCAGGTTCTGCATGACCTGCGACCGGGCGTCATCGTCCTGCAGAGTCGAGATCACTTCGCTCGGCACCGCCTGCAGGGCCGTATTGACCTCCTCCAGCGGCGGCGCCCAGTTCAACGGATTGATGGGCGACGGATAGCGCTTCAAGACCTGACGCGCCTGCCGTTCCCGCACCAGCCGGTCGATCTCGGCGATAAATCCGTCGGCTTCGACAAAGGCTTCGGTGGCGCGCAGCACAGGACGGCGCAGCGCCGCCAGTTCATCGTTCAGCTGCTTCCGCCGCGTCGCCACTTCGGGATCTTCGGATTCGCCCTCCGCAGGCGCAGGACCCAGGGCGTCCAGCTGACGCTGCACCCGGGTCAGGCGGTCACTGTTGGCGTTTTGTGCGGTCAGGAACTGGTCGCGGTAATCGGCGACCTCCTTGCGCAATCGTTCCAGAGAAGTGTCGTTGGCGCGGTCGTATTCCAGCACCCGCTGCACCCGTTGGGCCATTTCGTCCCAACGGTTGAACAGATCGTCATCCACCGTCGTCTGGGCCCATGCCGGCCCAGCCATCACGATCACGAAAGCTAGCAGCCGGCAAAGCACGGCCACGGCGCGCAGGCGCATGATCAGTCCTCAAACACGGCGGGCAGCCGCGCCGGCGCGCGATCCAGCCACACCGGCACCGGCAGCCCCTGTTCCTTCAGGAAGGCCGGATTGAACAATTTCGACTGATAGCGCGTGCCGAAATCGCACAGCACGGTCACAATGGTGTGACCGGGGCCCATGTCCTTCGCCATGCGGACCGCTCCGGCAATGTTGATCGCCGAAGAGCCGCCCAGGCAAAGCCCCTCTTCCGCAAGCAGGTCGAACACATAGGGCAGCGCTTCGCCATCGGGAATCTGATAGGCCATGTCGGGCGCGAATCCTTCAAGGTTCGCGGTGATGCGCCCCTGCCCGAT
>JAGQRU010000305.1 GCA_020425105.1 Paracoccaceae bacterium | reverse complement strand
AACATGGAGATCGGTATGATCACGCCGCCGGTGGGTCTGAACCTGTTCGTCACCTCGGGCGTGGCGGGGATGCCGATGATGTCGGTGGTCCGGGCGGCCTTGCCCTTCCTGGCAGTGCTGTTCGTGTTCCTGATCATGATCACCTACATCCCGGCACTGTCCACCTTCCTTCCCATCACCTTCATGGGGCCGGAGATCATCACCAATTGACGGTGTAACGACCGCGAAAATGCGACGCCCCGCCCATCCGGCGGGGCGTTTGCGTTTCGGTCAGGCGGTGGCGTGCCGGGCCAGAAACGGTGCCAGTTCGGCCAGCACCGCGTCGGGGGCTTCTTCCACAAGGAAATGTCCCGCGTTGACGGTCGCCGCTTCCACATGCGCGGCCCGGTCCTGCCAGAGCGCCAGCGGATCGAAGCAGCGTTCGATCACGCCGCGCCGCCCCCAGAGGATCAGCACCGGCATCGGCAGTTTCCGTCCGCCATCCTGGTCATCGTGGCGGATATCGATCCCGGCGGCGGCGCGATAATCTTCACAGGCGGCATGGATCATCGCCGGGTCGCGGAAGGCGGTTCGGTATTCCTCGGTCGCGGCGTCGGAAAACGGCGATGCGCCAGCGCTGAGCCCGATGGTCTGCATGGTCCAGAACCCGTCGGGATCGGCTTCGATCATGCGCTCGGGCAGGGGGGCGGGCTGAATCAGAAAGAACCAGTGCCAATAGGCGGTGGCAAAGGCGCGGTCGGTGCGGGCGTACATTTCGCGCGTGGGCGCGATATCCAGAATGGCCGCCGCGCGCACCCGGTCCGGGTGGTCAAGCCCCATCCGGTGCGCGACCCGTGCACCGCGATCATGGGCGGCGACCACGAACCGGTCATGGCCGAAATGATCCATCACCGCGATCAGGTCGCGGGCCATGGCGCGCTTTGAATAAGCGGCGTGGTCCGCACCGCCGGCCGGCTTGTCAGACCGGCCATAACCGCGCAGGTCGGGGCAGATCACATGATAGTCCCGTGCCAGGCGCGGCGCGATCGGGTGCCACATGGCAGAGCTTTGCGGATAGCCGTGCAACAGCAGCAGCGGCGGCGCGGCGGGATCGCCGCCGTGGCGTACGAACAATGTCGCGCCGTCACCCCGGATCCGGTCTTCGCGAAAGCAGTCGAACATCTGCCCGTCCTCGTGCTGCCCATGGTCGCCTTTCAGCGTTGGACAGGGCGGGCGGGCTTGTCAAACCGGTGGGGCAGAAACGCAATCGCCCCGCGCCTGAGGCACGGGGCGGAACGGTCTAAACCGGACGCAACCGATCAGAGCGAGTCTTCGATCCAGCTTTGCAGCGCGGCTTTCGGCGCGGCACCGGTCTTGTTGGAGACCACTTCACCATTCTTGAACATGAAAAGCGCCGGGATGCCGCGAATGTGAAGCGCCTGAGCCGTCTTCATGTTCTCATCGACATTGACCTTGACGATCTTGACCTTGCCTTCCAGTTCCTCCGACAGTTCTTCCAATGCCGGGCCGATCTGCTTGCAGGGACCGCACCATTCGGCCCAGAAATCAACGACGACAGGCAGTTCGGACTGCTTGACCTCGGTGTCGAACGTATCGTCGGTAACGGCTTCGGTTGCCATGGGGTCCTCCTTGGCAGGTAAACTCACAGGGTGCGAACCTAGGTACCCACTTGGCCAGCGTCAAGGCGGCGGCGACCGATTGCGTCTTTGCCCTGCCGGAGCGATGTCAGGGGCAGGCGGTCTTCTTCAGCAGCTCGGCAATTGCGGCCCCTTCTTCCGGTTCCAGAAGCCGGCTCCAGCCGAGTTTATAGATTGCGCCGTCGCTGCCGCGGTTCACGTATTCCCACAGCAAATCGCCATCGGCTGAAAATTCCATCATGCGGCCGCGGTTTTGTTCTTCGACAAACAGGCGTTCATCGGAACGCACGGTTTGAAGGCCCTCGGTCACCGTCTGGAATTCAACAGATTCAAGCGCGTCTTTCCATGGTGACCGGATCGCATCGGTTTCGAAGTCATAGACTTTCACGTCGGAAAAACCGTTCACCCGGGAAAAGGGGAAAGTCATGAACGAATTGTTGTCCATCACCGAAATGCGATGCTGATCCAGCACGTCCACATCGTGTTGGTGGCTCCAGGGGCCTTCGCGATACCAGATGATTTCATCCGTCGACGGCCGGTATAGAACGATCAGCGAATGGCTGCGCAGGCTGAGGAACACATCGCCAAGCTGCCAATAGGGCCCGTCGCTGCGCACCGGTTGGATGTCGTTCAGGTGGATGGGGTTGTCGTCATAGTCGCTGCGCCCATACACATAGCGGCGCATGCCATGATCGAGCAGCATCTGAGCGACAAACCTTTTAAAAAGGATTTCGCCCTGCGGGGATACCTTGGTGATCGTATCGTCCGCAAAGGTGGTCTTTGATACCCGTTCCACCGTCGCCGGTTCTTCCCGCGTTGCCACCCAAATGGCGCCATCGGGATCGGCTTCCACCGCGTGATGGAACAGTGTGTCATCGTTCGACCAGACCACTTCATTGCAGGCGCTGACCCGCGTCAGCGGTGTCCGGCTCTTGATCACGATATCGCCATTGTCCATCAGCAGCGGATGGCGGATCAGCATGCGTGTCTGGTTCTTGTCACGCGCCAGATCGATTTCAGTGCTGTGCCAATCGGATGCCGCCGCATTGATGTCATCAATCGGCGGTTCCCAACGGTGAATGAGCGTGAGGTTCGAAAGATCCCAGTATTCGACGACGGAACGGCTGGCATCGCCGTCATAGCGGCTGAGCAGCAGATACCCGCGCGCCACGTCCGCCGGGGCGCTGTCGGCCAACACGAAACCGGACTTCCCGGGGAAAGGATCCCCATTCACTTTGAGGTAGCGCGTCGCGTTGCCGAGCCGGTCGATCAGTGCGGGCATGTCGAACAGGAAAAGGGTCGCTTCGCCGACCGCGCCTGCTTTCTTTCCGCCCTTGAAGGTATGAATCGCGATGTTTCCAAGCGCGATGGTACCGATGAGGCCCAGGACGACGATCAGTCCAAGCGACCAGACGGGGACCTTGCGGTCCATAAGCCGTTCCAATTTCGACATGGGAAACGCGTCCGTTAATGTTTCCTTAACCATCTGGACGCTGGAGCACATAGGTGTGCGAGTCAATCGCGTTGGAATTTATGGTTTACAGATGCAGAAACGTGCGGGCGAGCGCGGCCTCCAGAATATCGTCGGGCAGCGGCATCAGTTGTGCTGTGCGGGTCCACAAAAGCGCTGTTTCCACGCGCCTGCCCGGATAGATCTGTTTCAGCGCATGTGCATATGCGCCCATTTGGCGTAAAAGGCCTTCGGGAACCGCGCCGGGCATCGTTGGCACCACTGCATTGGATTTGAAGTCCACTGCAAGAACCCGGTCGGGCGCGACATGCAACAGGTCGATGATGCCGGACATCCGGCTGCCATCAGGCAGGTCGGCGGTCACTGGAACCTCGGCCAGGCTGTCCGGCCCGAAAATCGCTTTCAGGGCTGGCGCGGTCAGAACGCCAATGGCTTCGTTGATCATGGCCGCCTTGTCGTCGCCAGACATGTCCGGGCCAAGCAACCGTTCTGCGATGCCTTGCCAGGCCACCGGGGGATGGGGGGGCAGTATCTCCAGCAGGGAATGCAGATGGACGCCGCGCGCCTTCGCGGCGTCTTCGTCGAGGCCTGCCTCACCCGGCAGGGCCTTGGCGCCGCCCAGATCCGATGGGCTGCGCGGCTTGTGGCGTTCGGGCGGCGGCGCCACGGGGGTGTCGATCCAGCCGGGCAGGGCGGGTGCGGCCGTGCCCGGCAGTGCTGCGGTTGGACGTATGGTGCCGCTGTCCCAGTCACCGCGTTCCAGCCGCAGCCCCTGCCCGGTGGGAAACGCCTGTGCGGCAGCGCCCAGATGTCCAAGCCCGGCCTGCACCTGTTCGTGCCAGCTTTCGGGGCCGCCTTTCACGCCGTTTTCCACTGCGCAGACCCACAGCCAGACCTCGGCCCGGGTCATGGCGACGTAAAGCAGCCGCTGACTTTCGGCATCGCCCTCGGCCCGCGCCGCGGCTTGCGCCGCTTTCTGAGTCTCCGGGGCATCATCGGACCGCACGGCCCAGGCGGGGATATCCCCCGGACCGGGCAGAATGCTGTCGCCTTGTCTCGATTTGCGCTTTGCGCATTCGGGCAGGATGACCAGCGGCGCTTCCAGCCCCTTTGCGCCGTGCACGGTCATGACCCGCAGCCGCCCGCCCGCGCTTTCGGCCTGGCGTTTGATTTCGACCTCGTCGGCGCGCATCCATTCCAGAAACCCGGTCAGGCTGGGCACGTCCGATTGTTCATAGCTCAGCGCCTCGGCCAGAAGGGCGTCGATGGCTTCTTCGCAATCCGGGCCAAGCCGGGCGATCAGATTGCGCCGCCCGCCATGCCGGGTCAGGATCCGTTCCAGAAGATCATAGGGGCGCAGGAAATCGGCCTGGTCGCGCAGATCGGCCAGAATCCGGTGCGCGGGCGTGTCGGCGGCGGTGCTGCGCAGCGCGGCCCAAAGATGGCCCTTCCGGGGTTGTGCCAGCCGGTAAAGATCGTCTTCCGACCAGCCCAGAAGCGGCGACCGCAGCGCTTCGGCCAGCGACAGGTCGTCTTCGGGCAAGGCCAGAAAGGCCAGCAGCGCCAGCAGGTCGCGCACCGGCAATTCGCGCGTGACGGTCAGCCGGTCGGCGCCCGCGACCTCCAGCCCGTGCTGCTTGCAGGCGCGCAGGATTTCCTGAAACAGCTCCTTGCGCCGTTGCAGCAGGATCAGCACGTCGCCTTCGCTCAGCAACTTGCGTTCGCCGTTGCCGCAAGGGATCAGGGTTCCCGCATCGATCAGGCGGCGCAGTTCGCCCGCGATCGCATCGGCCAGAACCGCGTTCTGGTGCCGGGGCGACAGACGGTCCACCGGGTCGAACCAGTCGGGATCCGGGTCGGCTTCGGGTGCTGGCACCAGCGGCCACCAATCGACCCGGCCCGGAAGTGCGTCGAAAAACGCCGCGTGGCGCGGGGGGCCGCCAACGCCGTCGCCGCGCGATCCGGCGAATGTCGCGTCCACGGCGTCGAGCACCGCCGCCGATGACCGGAAGGAATGTTCCAGCACCTGATCGCGCAGCCCGCCGCCCTGTCCGGCCAGACTTTGCGCGAACTCGGCGCGCATGCGGTCGAATTCGGCCGGATCGGCGCCCTGGAACGAATAGATCGATTGTTTCTTGTCGCCGACCACGAAGATCGTCCGGGTGATGTCGTCGCGCGCCCCGGCGCCCGAGGTCAGTTCGCGCGCCAGAAGGGCGATCACCTCCCATTGCAGGGGGCTAGTATCCTGCGCTTCGTCCACAAGGATGTGGTCGATACGCCCGTCGAGCTTGTAGAGCACCCAGTCCGCCACCGCCGGGTCGCGCAGCAGGTCGCGGGCGTGCAGGATCAGGTCGTCGAAATCGAGCCATCCCTGCGCCGCCTTGCGGGCCGCCATCGCGGGCAGAAAAGCCTCGGCGAACCGGTGCAGCGCGGCGGTCTTGGTTGCCGCCGCCAGGGCCAGACGGCGGGGCCGTGCGGCTTCGACGCGGGCCATCAGATCGTTCAGCGCGTCAACAACGGCGTCATCCAGTTTTTCACGCGCGCCCTTTGTGGGAAAGCCGCCGATCTTGGCGCTGAATGGGGCCTTCGCGCCGGATCCGTTCAGGCAGACATCCTCCAGCACCAGAAGACCGGCAAGCTGGTCCGGCGCATGGGCGATGGGGCGCAGCTTGGCCGCCGCCTTGCCGTCATTCACCCCGCCCCGTTCAAGCATGGGCAACAGGCCGGTCAGCAGATCGGCCTCGTCGCCGGTGAAGACCTCTGCCAGCAGCGCATCTTCGTCATATGCAGGGGGCAGGCCCCATTGTGCCAGCGCGCCGGGAAGATCCAGCGGGGCGGCAAATCCGGCGCGCTGCTTGAGCACTTCCCGGGCGAGACCGGCCAGATCGTCGTCGCTCAGATACTTCGCCACCGCGTCGATGGCCCCGGCTCCCGGCCCGTCCGCGAGGTGGTCGAGAACCTCGGCGAACAGCGCATCGCCGTTGCGGCCTTCAAGCTCGGAAAAGCCGGGCGGCACCCCGGCTTCCAGCGGGAACTGGCGCAGCAGGGCGGCACAGAAGGCGTGGATGGTCTGGATCTTCAACCCGCCCGGGGTTTCGATGGCGCGCGCGAACAGCCGCCGCGCAGCGTTCAGGCGGTCGTCATTCATCGCCCCGCCGACGCCTTTTTGCGCCAGTGCGGCGCGCAGATCGTCGTCGTCCAGCATCGCCCAGGCGCCGAGCTGGGCGAAAAGCCGGTTCTGCATCTCGCTCGCGGCGGCCTTGGTATAGGTCAGGCACAGGATGTTCTGCGGCGGCACCTGATCGAGAAGCAGCCGCGCCACCCGGTCGGTCAG
>JAGQRU010000304.1 GCA_020425105.1 Paracoccaceae bacterium | reverse complement strand
CCGCCATTTGTCAACATGACCTAGTACCTTCCTATATCTTGGCGGGTGACTCTCTAACGTCGCTTTTTATCTAAAATAATCGTTTAACCATTGTCGAGCAGGGGGCGCTTGCATGGTTAATGCCCCAGGCCGTGTTGGAAAAAGGGTTTCGCGCAGGGCTCTTACCCGCCCGTGGACACAGTCGGTGGATGGGGAAGACCTGCCGTTTTCGTCAAGTTCTGCGCTTGAGAGCTCTTGCGGGCCGTTTCTTTTCGGCCTCGGGCCGCGAACAGCCCGGGCAGTCGCTTCAGGTTGTTGGCGCCCTGCGTCAGCCTTTGGGTCCAGCCGGGAGAATGGCGATGGATCATGCCGACCGCGGCCTTTCGCCCGGTGTGGCCCTCGACCCGGGGTGCAGGCATGATCTGTGCGGCCTCTCGCTGCTCATCAGCGGTTCTCGGCCTCCGCGCCTTACCGTAAGGCCGCAAGGCGTCTACAAATCCAGGGGGAACCTCAACGCGGCTGGGGCTACGGCCCCTCATTTGGTCCGCGACCTTCCATGCCCCATTGCGCTTCCGCTTCTCTCCCACGCGGGAAATAACGGAGAATTCCAGCCGCAGACGATCCGGTGTTCAGATGGCAAAGCCGTCGCGGCCATACCCCCTTGCCCTTATTCCGCACCTGTTACAGACTTTTGCACGGATGAGGGATGTCTGTTTCACCGCTGGATCTGTTGGCAAACGGGACCAGAACGGTGCCGTGCTTTGGGAGGAGCCTGCCATGACACCGAAGACCACAGGTGCCACCCCAGCGGACGATCCGACGCCACCGCAGCGGACCAAGCCCGAGATCAACAAGGTGACTGCGGAGGATATCACCGAGTCGCTGAAGGCCGGGTTTTCCGACTTTCTGGCGCGCCCTTTCATGAGCGGCTTCTTCGGCCTGTTCTATGCAGTGTTCGGCATTCTGCTCGTGTGGTGCCTGGTCTGGCTTGGCAAGATCTGGATGATCATTCCCGCGATCGTAGGCTTTCCGCTGGTCGCGCCTTTCGCTGCCGCGGGGCTATATGAAATGTCGCGCCGGTTGCAGAAGGGCGAGAGTTTCGGCTGGTCTGAAATCCTCACCGTCATGGCCAATCAACGGAAACGCGAAATGGGCTGGATGGCCTTTGTCACCCTGTTCATCTTGTGGGTGTGGTTTTACCAGTTTCGGACGGTGCTGGTGATCGTCCTGCAACATTCGTCCTTCTCGGATTTTGACGGGTTCGTGAATATCGTATTCTTCACGTCCGAGGGCTGGATCTTCCTTGCCATCGGCACCTGTGTGGGGGCATTTCTGTCGGCTGTCCTGTTCTCGGTGACCGTCGTCGCCATGCCCATACTGCTCGACCGTGAAATGGATTTCGTTTCCGCAATGCTGGTCTCAGTCGGCGTCGTCAAAGAAAACCCGGTGGTCATGCTCACCTGGGCGGCGATTGTCGCCATCACCATGCTGTTGTCGCTGGTTCCGGCATTTCTGGGACTGATCTTCACGCTGCCGATCCTTGGCCATACCACCTGGCATCTCTATCAGCGGGCCGTGACACCGGTGGAGGAGGGAACGCTGCCGCCATCGGCTTGAGCGGCTGCGCGCCTTTTTCACGCGCAGGGACGGAAGACCCTGTTTTCAGGTCGTCAAGGGCGCGTCCTCAGGTCTGCCGGATTGAGCGAGACGCGCACGCGGCAGCAGGCCAGAAGGGAAGTCCGGTGTCGAAGGGGGGCTGCGTCCCATGCCGGAGTGTCCCTATTGACGGCCCATGGCTGAGCTTCACCGCGGGCGGCGCTTTGGCGTGCCGATCTTCCCTGATCTGATCAGGCGGAATGTGGCGTTTGTCCGCGCCACCGTTGCCTGGCGCGCGTCAGCGTTGCCTGATTGGCATATCCCAGTTCTTTGGCAAGCGCCTTCATTGTCGGCGGATTGTCCTGCTGCAGACGGCGCAGGGCGATTTCCCTGCGTGTCCGTTCCAGAATGTCAGAGAAACCGGTTCCCTCTTCCTTCAGGCGTCGTCTGAGGGTCCGGGTGCTCATGCCTGCGCCAGCCGCGACCTTTTCCAGAGAGACCTTTGTTCTGGACAGCATCGGTTTCAGGAATGTGGCGATGTCATCCGCCAACGGTGCCCCCGGCGACAAGGCGCCGCTGTGTGCCAGAAAACCGGCCAGCGCGGCCCGTGTCACGGGTTCGGGGAAGGAAAGGCTGGCAATGTCACTGCCGACCGTGAATGTCAGAGCGCGGCTGTCTGCCGGCGAGACCCGATCGCCCAGCCAGGAACGAAGATGCGTCAATCCATAAACCGGATGCGGCATCATTTTCACATCCGAAACGTTCGGCCGTACCCCGGTGGCGGTGCTGCATATCATGTCGATAATGGCGATGTCGTATTGCTGGACGTAGTGCAGCGTTTCGTCATCTCCCAGGACCAGCGACCAGCCGTCCATGACTCCAACTGCGCGGTTCTGCGTGGTGACGGTGAACATTTCATGTGTGCAATGCGACCGCATCGTGTCCGCCATTCGGCGCAGGCCCTCGCCAACGGTTGGCCCCTGCAGGCCCACCGCGCCAATCAGGCCGATTTCAAAAGCTCCCAGATCCCCAACGATTCTGTAGGGGATGTCAGGGCCATCGGTTTTTGCAAGCTCTGATAGAATCCTGACCGCGCAGTGCAAGGAAATGGGCAAGGCGGGATCGTCCCGGGGGACCCATTCCAGGCCGGTCTTACGCAACAACAGGTCTTCGTTTCGTCCGTGTTCGCGCAACCATCGCCGCACCGGCAAAATGGCACCGGACCGAATGAGCGGAATTGAAACTGACACTTCGTTCCCCACGGAAGACATTCGTTTTGGCCACGAAAGTCAAACCTAGCGCCAGATCATGATCTGAATCAATCCAGTGCGTGTCAGACTGTGAGCGCAGTATTGCATCGCATGCTTCGAAGACGCTCTCGGCGGCACGAGCATTCAAGTCAGGAGTCGACATGGAACGTTGGACGAAACTCACGGTCTTTGCCGTGTCCGGGATCGCATTGGCCATAGGGGCCGCGTCACCTGGAAATGCACAAGCCACGTCCGGTGCGCCGGGCGCCACTGTCACCATCGATGGCAAGCAACTGCCCGCGCCGCCGATAGAATTCGGCGGCAAGATCGAAGACCAGGCGCTGAAGTCCACGCCGTGGTGGCCGCCGATGATTGTCCCACCCGAGGATGCACCGAACATCCTGCTGATCATAACCGATGATTCCGGCTTCAGCGTGCCAAGCACCTTTGGCGGCGTGATCCCGACAACGACCATGGATCAACTCGCCGCCGACGGCCTGAGCTACACGAATATCCATTCGACAGCGCTTTGTTCGCCGACCCGCGCCGCGCTTATTACCGGGCGCAATCATCACAGCGCCGGGTTTGGCGTGATCTCGGAACAATCGACGGGCTATCCCGGGTACAACAGCATCATTTCCGGGGATAAGGCCACGATCGGCCGTATTCTGCTCGATAACGGGTTCAGCACCTCCTGGTTCGGCAAGGATCACAACGTGCCCGCCTTTCAGGCCAGCCAAGCCGGTCCCTTCGACCAGTGGCCGGTGGGTATGGGCTTTGAGTATTTCTACGGCTTCGTCGGTGGCGACGCCAACCAATGGCAGCCGAACCTGTTCCGGAACACGACGCAGATCTATCCTTTCGACGGCGATCCCGAATGGAACCTGGTGACTGGCATGGCGGACGATGCCATCGACTGGATGACCCGGATGCACCAGATCGACCCGTCCAAGCCATTCTTCATCAAATACGCGCCCGGAGCGACCCACGCGCCGCACCACCCGACCAAGGAGTGGGTCGAAAAGATCGAGGCGATGAATCTTTTCGACAATGGCTATGAAGCGTTGCGCCAAACCATCTTTGAAAATCAGAAGAAGATGGGTCTGGTGCCGCAGGACGCGAAACTGGCCCCCTGGCCTGAAGACAAGATCAAGCCCTGGGACAAGCTGACCGATACCGAGAAGAAGCTGTTCATCAAGCAGGTCGAAATCTTCGCGGCCTATGCGGCGTATTCCGATCACGAAATCGGCCGGGTCGTGCAGGCGCTTGATGACATCGGGGAGCGTGACAACACGCTGGTGATCTATATCAATGGCGACAACGGCACCAGCGCCGAAGGCGGGCCGCTCGGAACGCCGAACGAGGTTGCGTTCTTTAACGGAATCAACATGATGCCCGCCGAGCAGCAGATGCAATGGTACGACGTGTGGGGTACGGAACAGACCTATAACCACATGTCCGCGGGCTGGTCCTGGGCCTTCGACACGCCGTTCGACTGGTTCAAGCAGAACGCCTCGCGCCTGGGCGGCATCCGTCAGAACATGGTCGTTTCCTGGCCGAAACGCATCACGGACAAGGGCGGCCGCCGCGATCAGTTCATGCATGTCATCGATGTGGTGCCGACCATTCTTGAGGTGACCGGCATCCCGGCGCCGGAAGCGGTTGACGGGATCGAGCAGGCTCCGATCGAAGGCACGAGTTTTGCCTATACCTTCGACAAGGAAAACGCTGGCGAACCCAGCCGCCACAAGACGCAGTATTTCGAAATGATGGGGCAGTGGGCCCTGTATCACGAAGGCTGGCTGCTGAGCACCGAGGTCAATCGCGCGCCGTGGGAGGCTTATGGCGCGGCCAATCCCGACCCGCTGAACAACCAGGTGCTGCAGCTCTACGATCTGACCAACGACATGAACCAGACCACGGATATCGCCAAGGACCATCCGGAGAAGGTTCAGGAGCTGAAAGCGCTCTTTATCGAGGAAGCCAAGAAATACCAGGTCTTCCCGATGGATGCGTCCGTTGCCGCGCGCGTGATCTCGCCACGTCCGAACATCACCGCGGGCCGAAGCGAGTTTGTGTACACAAAGCCGATGGTTGGGCTGCCGCAGGGCGACTCGCCCCTGTTGCTGAACACGTCCTACACCGTAACGGCGGAAATCGACGTGCCGGAGGGCGGGGCCGAAGGCATGATCCTGACCTCGGGGGGGCGCTTCGCGGGCTATGGTTTCTACCTGCTGGACAGCAAGCCGGTGTTTACCTGGAATATCCTCGATCTTGAACGGATCCGGTGGGCAGGTCCCGAGCCTCTGGCCCCGGGCAAACACACCGTCGTGTTCGACTTCAAGTATGACGGTCTGGGGGTGGGCACTCTTGCTTACAACAGCATGAGCGGCCTTGGAAAAGGCGGAACCGGCACATTGACGGTGGACGGCAAGGTGGTCGATTCCAAGGAAATGAAAAATACTCTGGGCATGATCCTTCAGTGGGACGAGGCGTTTGACATCGGCTCGGACACGCTGACGGGTGTGAATGACGCAGACTACACGCCTCCGTTCAAGCTGACCGCCAAGCTGGACAAGTTGACGATCAAGATCGACCGGCCGAAGCTTTCCGAAGACGATGTCAAGAAACTGGAAGCGGCCTTGCATGGGGCCAGCGATTAAATGACCTGAACCCGCGTCTTAGGCGGCGCGGGTCATCGTGCGGAGACTGGCGGCAAACAGGGCCGCTGGCCAACCGGCCTGCGGCCCGTTTTCTCTCCAGCTTTGCGGAGAGTCCCCCGCGTGATGCGCTGCCCCTGACTTTGGACCGCCGGAAGCTGGATGTTTCCGGCGGTCTTGCGATGACGGGCAGGTGATACGATCCGTTGGCGTTGAGAAACGTTTTGCCGTCGGCCGTCTGTCAGCTGATGATCTTTTCGTCATCCCGGTCCATCCACATGCTTAGACGCGCAACGTGGGATGGGGCTAAGTGGAATTGCACAAAACAATACGCATGATGACGCCACACCAATAGTTGGATCGATTGCATGTTCGCGGCAACGTTCGTCGGGCGATCAAGAATTACATTGCCGGAGCTTCCGAGAGACTCAGGCTCCCTCAGACGACCAAACGTTCCCGATTTTTCCTGTGTGGATAGCGCGGCAAGCCGCGAATGCTGCTGGCATAGATCGCCATAAGGTACTGTAATAAAGAAAATAACATGGCGATGGGATTGGAGCGGGTGAAGGGAATC
>JAGQRU010000303.1 GCA_020425105.1 Paracoccaceae bacterium | reverse complement strand
TGGTGGTGATATAGCCCATGTCGAACGGCGGATCCTGACGCAGCCAGACCACGTCGAACTCAGACAGGTCGCGGGTCTGCTCGGGCTCCAGCAGCGCGTGCTGCCCCTGCACGCGCTGGACCGTGAAGGCGTGGCCGCGCACCCGGATGCGGCCTTCGACATAGGCCAGCGTGTCGGGGAGATAGTAGAACAGCTCGTGCCCGCGCGCCTGCGCTTCCTCGGCCAGCCGGAACGTGCTGTCCGCGTTGATGTTCACGGACTGGATCGGATCCATCTGGAAGGCGATTTTCATGGCAGGGGCCCCAACTTGCGTCGCTGTTGCGCCCCTGCATGCCGCAAAGGCGCGCGCGCCGCAATGGGGCGGTCAGGCGAAGGCGTTGGCGATGACCTGCACCCGGCCCACCGCATCCACCAGCGCCACGTCGAAGCGGCAGCACGTGTCCTGCCCGCCCGGCATCTGCGCCAGATAGTGCCGCGCGGTGCGGTCCAGCCGGGCCCGCTGCGCCGGTCGCAGCCGTGCCGCCGCGGTGTCGAAATCGCGCGCTTTCTTCACTTCGATGAACACGATCTGGGCTGCATCGCTCATGATCAGGTCGATTTCACCGCCCTGCCGGCGATACCGGCGGTCGCGCAGCAGATACCCGTCGCGGCGATACCGGTCGGCGACCGCCTGTTCCGCCGCTTCGCCCGATAGAACCGCCAAAGCACCGCTCATGTGTCTTTGTCCTTCTCAAGTTCCAGCGCCATGCGATAGGCCGCCTTGCGCGGGACGCCATGCCGTTCAGCGACCAGCGCCGCCGCGTCCCGCACCGAACCGGTCTGCAGCGCCTCAACCACCAGCGCCCGAAGCGCGTCGTCCGACATGTCCCGCGCCACCGGCGGCCCGATCACCATCACGCATTCGCCCTTGATGCTGCGCCCGTCCAGGGCATCGCCAAGCGCCCCCAGCGGTGCGCGCAGGATTTCTTCGAAATGCTTGGTCAGTTCCCGGCACAGGGCCGCGTCCCGATCCGGCCCCAATTCTGCGGCAAGATCGGCTAACAATCCCTGAACGCGCTTGGGCGACTCATAGATCACCAGGCTTGCGGGAACATCGGCGATCTCGGCCAGCGCCCTGCGCCGGGCCTGACTTTTGGGCGGCAGAAAGCCCAGAAACAGAAACCGGTCGGTGGGCAGCCCCGACAGCACCAGCGCGGCGATAGCAGCCGTTGGGCCCGGCGCGCCGGTCACCGGCGCCCCGTCCTGCACCGCCGCGCGCACCAGATCGAAACCGGGATCCGACACCATCGGGGTCCCGGCTTCCGAGGCATAGGCAACGCTCCGCCCGGCGGCGATTTCGGCCATGATTTTCTGCCGCACTCCGGCGCCGCTGTGGTCATGATAGGCCCAGACAGGACGATCGCCCAGGGGCACCCCATGAATCGACAACAGCTTTTTAAGGCTGCGCGTGTCTTCTGCGACCAGCAGATCGGCGGAGGCCAGGGTGTCGAGCGCCCTCAGCGTGATGTCCCGGGCGGTGCCGATGGGGGTCGACACCAGGTAAAGCCCCGGGCTGAGCGGCGTGATGCGGTGATTCAAGGTTGGCCCCGATGGCAGACATGCTTAGGAAAGGCCTAGAGGAGCGCGGATGCGCCGGCAAGGGCCGGCCCCGGCGCGAGAGTACGAGGACGACATGACCTACACCCTTGGCGGGGTCACCCGCAAGCTGACGACCTGTCTGATCGCGCTGAGCGTCCTTCTGGGACTGGCCGCCTGCGATACCGCCGGACTGACCAGCGGCACCCGCAGCGGCAAGGCGCAGGTGGCCCTTCTGGTGCCGGCGGGATCGGCCGACAGCAACGTGGCCTTTCTGGCGCAGAACCTGACCAATGCCGCCAAGCTCGCCGCGGCGGATCTGGAAGGGGTGACCATCGATCTGCGGGTGTATGACACCGCGGGCGACGCGTCGGTCGCGGCCCAGGTCGCCCGGCAGGCGGTTGCCGACGGGGCCGATGTGATCGTCGGCCCGCTTTTTGCCGAGGCTGCCAATGCCGCCGGAAACGCGGTGCGCGGCAGCGGCATCAGCGTGATGAGCTTTTCCAACAATACCGATGTCGCCGGGGGGAATGTCTTTGTGCTGGGCGCCACCTTCGACAACACCGCGCGGCGGATGATGGGCTATGCCCGCAGCCGCGGCCTGTCGCGGGTCATGGTGGTCAATGGAGAGACGACCGCCGAAACCATCGGCCGCGATGCGATCGTCCGCGCGGCGCACGATAACGGCATGACCGTGGTCGGCAGCGCCAGTTTCGCCATGTCGCAGGAAGGTGTGATCGCCGCGGCGCCGCAGATCGTCGCCACCGCCCAATCGACCGGCGCCGACGCCCTGTTTCTGACCTCGAACACCGACACCGCCCTGCCCATCGTCACCCAGCTGCTGCCCGAACAGGGTCTGACGCCGGACACGATCCAGTATATCGGGCTGACCCGCTGGGACGTGCCCGCATCGGCCCTGTCGCTGCCCGGCGTGCAGCGCGGCTGGTTCGCCCTGCCCGACACCAAGGCGCTGAGCCGCTTTTCCGCCCGCTACACCGAAGTCTACGGCGCCGCGCCGCACACCATCGCCGGGCTGGGATATGACGGCGTCGCCGCGGTTGGCGCACTGATCAAGACGGGCTCCGGGCTGAGCCCGCAGGCGCTCACCCAAGCGCGCGGCTTTGCCGGCGCCAGCGGCGCGTTCCGCTTCCTGCAGAATGGCAGCAACCAGCGCGCCCTGTCGGTGGCCACAATTGAAAACAACGCTGTGCGCGTGCTTGACCCGGCGCCGACCGGCTTCGGGCAGGCCGGTTCCTGATCGCGACCGCCTTGCCTGAGTCCCCCGCGCAAACCGGAACCGCCCGCTTTCAGGTTCCCGCCCCGGACGGCGCGCTGAGCCTGATCTGCGCGCCCGATGAAATCTTCGACGCCGCCCAGATCGCGAAGGCACTGGAAACGGCGATCGAGGGCATGCAGGACGCCAAGGCGATCCGCAAGGCTACGGTCACGGTCCTGACCGCGCGCCGCGAAGCGGGCCGCGCCGCCATCGCGCGCGCGATCGCCGCCAACCCGCTGGTGTCGGGGCCGGCAGTGCGGGCCTATGCCTATCTGACCGACTGCCTCGTGCAGACCACATTTCGCGTGGCCGCGAACGCCCTGCATCCAGCGCAGTCCGCCAAGACCGAAGGCGGCATCGCATTGCTGGCGGTGGGTGGCTATGGCCGGGCGGAAATGGCCCCCCATTCCGATGTCGATCTGCTGTTCCTGACGCCTTGGAAGGTCACCCCGCGCGCCGAAAGCGTGATCGAATCCATGCTGTACATGCTGTGGGATCTGCGTCTGAAGGTCGGCCATTCGAGCCGCACCGTATCCGACTGCCTGCGCCTGGGCCGCGACGATCACACCATCCGCACCGCGCTTCTGGAAACCCGGTATCTGGACGGGCACCGGCCGTTGGCACAGGAACTGAAACACCGGCTCAGGACCGAGCTTTTCGCCAACACGGCGTCGGATTTCATCGAAGCCAAGCTCGCCGAACGCGACAGCCGCCACCGTAAGCAAGGCGGCCAACGCTATGTGGTCGAACCCAATGTCAAGGAAGGCAAAGGCGGGCTGCGCGATCTGCAGGCGCTGTTCTGGATCGCCAAATACGTGCTGGCGGTGGACAGCCCCGAGGACATGCAGCGCATCGGGCTGTTCCGCGCCGACGAATACCGTACCTTCGACCGGGCGCAGACCTTCCTGTGGGCGGTGCGCAATCAGCTGCACCTGATCACCGGACGCGCGATGGACCAGCTGACCTTCGATCTGCAGGTCGAGGTGGCCGAGCGGCTGGGATACACGGACCGCGCCGGACGGCGCGCCGTCGAACATTTCATGCAGGATTATTTCCGCCACGCCACACGCGTCGGCGATCTGACCCGCGTGATGCTGACGGCGATGGAAGCCGATCACAAGAAGAAGATGCCGTCGCTGCGCGGGCTGTTCAAACGCCGCAAGCCGGTCCGGGACGGCTATTCGGTGGTGCAGAACCGCCTGAACGTGACGAACGAGAAATCGTTCCTGGCGGATCCGTTGAACCTGCTGCGCATTTTCGACGAAGCGCTGCGGACCGGGTATGCGCTGCATCCCGATGTGATGCGGCTGACGGTCGCCAATCTGCACCTGATCGACGACACCGTCCGCCGCGACCCCGAAGCCAGCCGGCTGTTCCTGAACATGCTGCTGAAGCGCAACGATCCCGGCCGCGCCCTGCGGCGGATGAAGGAAACCGGCGTCCTTGGGGCTTTCATCCCGGAGTTCCAGCCCATCGTCGGGATGATGCAGTTCAACATGTACCACCATTACACGGTGGACGAACACACCATCGTCTGCATCGAAACGCTGGCCAAGGCCGAACAGGGATTGCTGCGCCAGGAGCTGCCGATCTCGACCCAGATCCTGGACAATGGCGTGAACCGCAAGGTGCTGTATCTGGCGCTGATGCTGCACGATATCGGCAAGGGCCGATCCGACGACCATTCGGTTCTGGGCGCCCGCAGCGCGCGCCGCGTGGCGCCGAGGCTGGGCCTGAAGCCGCATGACTGTGCCACTGTCGAATGGCTGGTGCGCTATCATCTGCTGATGTCGGATATGGCGCAGAAGCGCGACATTGCGGACCCGCGCACGGTGCGCGACTTCGCCAAGGCGGTGAAGACCCAGAAGCGGCTGGACCTGCTGCTGATCCTGACCTCCTGCGATATCATGGGGGTCGGGCCCGGCGTCTGGAACAACTGGAAAGCGGTTCTGCTGCGCAACCTGTATCGCCAGACCTCGTCGGCGCTGTCCACCGGCCTAGAGGAAATCAACCGGGAGGCGCGCGAAAGCGAAGCGAAAAAGGCCCTGCGCGACGTCCTGCCCGACTGGGACAAGACCAAGATGCGGGTGGAAACCGCGCGCCATTACGGCCCCTATTGGCAGGGGCTGCAGACCGACACGCATATGGTGTTTGCCCGGCTTCTGGATGGCATCACCGACGAAGAGGTGCGCATCGATCTGCAGGAGGACACCGACCGCGACGCCACGCGCGTCTGTTTCGCCATGTCCGATCACCCGGGGATCTTCGCGCGGCTGGCCGGTTCGCTTGCGCTGGTGGGCGCCAATGTCGTCGATGCCCGCACCTTCACGTCGAAGGACGGCTATGCCACGGCGGCCTTCTGGATCCAGGATGCCGACGGCCACCCCTATGACGCGCATCGCATGGACCGGCTGCACAGCATGATCCGCAAGACCATGGCGGGCGAGGTTCTAGCGGGCGAGGCCATGGTCCGGCGCGACAAGATCAAGAAGCGCGAAAGCGCGTTCCGCCATCCGACCAACATCGCATTCGATAACGAAGGGTCCGATATCTATACGATCATCGAAGTCGATGCCCGCGACCGCCCGGGCTTGCTCTATGACCTCGCGCGGACGCTGGCGAATGCGAACATCTATATCGCGTCGGCCCAGATCGCGACCTATGGCACGCAGGCGGTGGATACCTTCTATGTCAAGGACATGTTCGGTTTGAAACTCATGGGTCAGCACAAGCTGGACGGTCTTGAACGCAAACTGAAAGAGGCGATCGAACGCGGCGCCAGCAAGGCCGAAGCTCAATGAAGCCAATCCGGCTGCTGAGCGGCTTTCTGACGGTGGGCGGCTGGACCATGGCCAGCCGTCTGTTGGGGTTCGTGCGCGATGCGATGATCGTGGCGCTGCTGGGCACCGGCCCCGCCTATCAGGCGTTCATCGTCGCCTTCTCCCTGCCCAACATGTTCCGGCGCTTCTTTGCCGAAGG
>JAGQRU010000302.1 GCA_020425105.1 Paracoccaceae bacterium | reverse complement strand
ACCGCGTGGTTCGGCCCCTTGAACCCGAAGCGGATCGACACCTGCCCGGACACCAGATTGATCAGCGCCCCGGGAATGAAGAACGGCGACACGCGCCGCGGCCCGCGTTCCTTCAGCAGAACCGCCGTGTCGGCAATGCTGTTCAGCCCGCCGATCCCCGATCCGATCATCACGCCGGTGCGGCGGCGGCTTTCCTCATCCTCGGGCATCCAGCCCGCATCCTTCACCGCCTGTTCGGCCGCTGCCAGCCCATACAGGATGAAGTCGTCCACCTTGCGCCGTTCCTTCGGCGCGATCCAGTCATCGGGGTTGAACGTGCCGTCGCTGCCATCGCCGAACGGAATCTCGCAGGCATACGTCGTTGCAAACGGGCTGGGATCGAAACGGGTGATCGTTCCCGCCCCCGATTTCCCCGCCAGCAACCGCTGCCAAGTCTCTTCCACACCGCATGCCAGCGGCGAGACCATTCCCAGACCTGTCACGACCACTCGCCGCATCTTCCGCTCCTGTTCTTGGATCCTTGCCTGAAGGCCCTGATAGCTTGGGACAGGGGCCGGGGGCAAGCACCCGTGCAGACACGGACCGCACTCAGCGCCGCGCCGCTGCCTGCCCTGTTAAGCACAAGCTCAGTTCGCGCAAGCATCAACCACCGGTTTCGTGCGACAACTGACGCCGGGCCGCTGTTGGCCCACGCCCGAGTTTGTGTAGCCCGACCGCAAGGAGTGTCCGATGCCGCATCTGTTTCTGTCCTGCGCGCTGGTCCTTCTTGCCGCTGCGGGAGCCACGCATGCGGCATCACTGACCCCGCTTGGGGCAGAAAGCCCGATCGAACTGACATTGCCAGCGTCCCCGACCGGACATGCGCCCGCCGCACCCGCGACATTCGGCGGGGCGTTGATGCGTAGCAACGGGTATCTGGATCTGCAGCCCGCGGGCGGACGAGGCGGCCTGTTCAACGCGCCGTCGGATCAGGAAGGATCCGCGGCGCCGGAGTTTGGCGTCCCCACCGCGCGCCTGCCGGGCTAGGTCAGATTTCCTCGACGATCACCAGATCGCGTTCGGCTGCACCCTTCGCATGGCGCAGAGCGGTCTGGTAGCCTTCGGAGTTATAGCACGCAACCGCCGCGTCCAGCGACGGAAAGCGCGCCACGACATTGCGCGCCCGGTCATTGCCTTCCATCTGCCGATACCGCCCGCCGCGCGCCAGAAAGACACCGCCATGGGCCGCGATCGCGCCTGAGGCCAGCGCGGCATAGCGGCAATAGGCCTCTTCGTCCGTCACCGTCACATGGGCGATCCACAGCGCACTCATGCGGCACCGTCCGCAAGCAGCGCTTCGACCGCCGCGATGGCTTCGGCCGATTTCGACGCGTCGGGGCCACCGGCCTGCGCCATGTCGGGACGCCCGCCACCGCCTTTTCCGCCCAGGGCTTCGGCCGCGGCGCGCACCATATCGACCGCGGAAATGCGCCCGGTCAGATCCGCCGTCACACCGGCCGCGATGGCCGCCTTGCCGCCTGCATCGGCGACCAGAAGCACCGCCCCCGATCCCATCTTGTCCTTATGCGCGTCGATCAGCGCCGGCAGATCCTTGCCCGTCACGCCGGTCAGGGCCTGACCCAGAAACGGCACGCCGCCCACATCGCGCGCGGCGGGAGCCGTGCTCTGGCCGCCCCCCGACATGGCGAGTTCCCGGCGCAGATCGGACAGTTCCGCCTGCAGCGCCTTGCGTTCGTCCAGAAGCGCGCGCACCCGGTCGGGCACCTCCGCCGGTTGAGCTTTCAGCACGCTCGCTATTTCGGACATCCGATGATCCTGCGCGGCCAGATAGTCGAAGGCCGCCGCGCCGGTCAGCGCCTCGATCCGGCGCACCCCGGCGGAAGACGCGCTGTCGCCCAGGGCCACGAACACGCCGATATCCCCGGTCTGCTTCACATGGGTCCCGCCGCACAGTTCCAGCGAATAGGTCTGCTTGTCGGTGCCCTTGCCCGATCCGGCCTGCCGCCCCATGGACACAACGCGCACTTCATCGCCGTATTTTTCGCCAAACAGCGCCTGCGCCCCAAGCGCGCGCGCGTCATCCGGGGTCATGATACGGGTTTCCACCGGCGCGTTCTGCCGGATGAAAGCGTTCACTTCCTGCTCCACCCGGGTCAGTTCGTCCGGGCTCAGCGCCTTGGAATGGCTGAAATCGAACCGAAGACGGTCCGGCGCGTTCAGCGACCCGCGCTGCGCCACATGTTCGCCAAGCGCTTCGCGCAGCGCTTCGTGCAGCAGATGGGTGGCCGAATGGTTGGCCCGGATGGTGCCCCGGCGGACACTGTCCACCGACAGCTCCGCCCCGGTACCCTTGGTGATTTCGCCCTCTTCGACCTCGGCGAAATGGATGAAGATCCCCGCCGATTTGCGCGTGTCGGTGATCCGCGCGCGCCCGGTTTCGGTTTTCAGGGTGCCGGTATCGCCCACCTGCCCGCCGGATTCCGCATAAAACGGGGTCTGGTTGACCACGATCTGAACGCTGTCGCCCGCCGCCGCCTTACCGATGGCCGCGCCATCGCGGATGACCGCCAGGACCTGACCTTCAGCGGCCTCGGTGTCGTATCCCAGAAATTCGGTCGTGCCGTGGGTATCCGCGAGATCGAACCAGATCGCCGCGTCGGCGGTTTCCCCCGATCCGGCCCATGCCGCGCGGGCCTTGGCCTTTTGCTCCTCCATCGCGGCAGCAAATCCGTCCGTATCCACACCGCGCCCCTTTTCGCGCAGCGCGTCCTGGGTCAGATCCAGCGGGAAGCCATAGGTGTCGTAAAGCTTGAACGCCGCCTCACCCGGCAGATCGGCATCGTCCGGCAGCTTGCCCAGTTCGTCGTCCAGCAGCCGCAGCCCGCGGTCGAGCGTCTGGCGGAACCGGGTTTCTTCCAGCAGCAGGGTCTCCTGGATCAGCGCCTGCGCGCGGCCAAGTTCGGGATAGGCCTGCCCCATCTGACCGACAAGGTTCGGCACCAGCCGGTGCATCAGCGGGTCCTGCGCCCCCAACTGGTGCGCGTGGCGCATGGCCCGGCG
>JAGQRU010000301.1 GCA_020425105.1 Paracoccaceae bacterium | reverse complement strand
CCGGCGCGGGTTTTCCCCGCGCCGCGCCCCCCCATGATCACCCAGGTCCGCCAGGCCCCTTCGGGCGGAAGCTGGTGTTCCAGCGCCCAGAACTCGAAGAGATACGGCAACGCCATCAGCGCGCCGGGCGACAGGTCATTCAGAAACGCGTCCCGAACTTCCGGCGGCGCGGAGGCAAGCAAGGCGCCGCCCGATCTCATGTCGCGCGGCGTCAAAGTCGATGGCGTAGCCGTTGACGATGCCCGCATTCTCTCGCTGTTGCTTTTCAAGACGTTCCCTTTCCGAAATCGCCAAACTCAGCGCCCCCTTCAGGTCGCGCAACAATCGCTGCGCTTCTGACGCGTTGCCAAGTTCGCCGTCATCCAGCTGATCGACCAACTGATCCAGCGCGCGTGTGGCGCGATGGAATTGTTTCTGGGCCTCGGACAGAACCTGCTCCGAAGAACCTGCACCCGTTTCGGTGTAGATCATCACCATGTGTACAAACCCGCCTCTCTCGGTCCCCGTCGAGAGAGCCATGAATAAGGCGCCTAAGGGTGACCCCCCGGCGCCTTGCCCATGTCTTCCAGCTTGCCTAAAGGTATACGTTGGACCGTTCGGTTTGTCAATGAAAACAGCCGGTTAGAACAAAACGGAACCGTGCGCGGCGTTAACGGAATCGGGGGGCAGACTCGGGTTAACGGCGCCGTTGCAAGACCCGCAAGCCTTGCAAATAAGGCGCCGGGCCAGCGCACGGCCGCTTCAGCATCCTTAACAGAGCCTTGCCGGACCCAGCCGCCAAAAGGCAGGATCCCCGCACCTTCCGGAACGGGGATCTGAAATCATTTGGCAAGGTTTTGGGGTCAAGCGACTCGCTACTGACCCTGCTGCTGTTCGATTTGCCGCCAGCGGCGCACATTGATGTTGTGCTCCGCCAGCGTCTTGGCAAACACATGCCCGCCGGTTCCGTCCGCAACGAAGAACAGAAACTCGGTCTGGGCCGGGTTTACCGCCGCCTCGATCGCGGCACGTCCCGGATTGGCGATAGGCGTCGGCGGCAGACCGTCGATCACATAGGTGTTGTACGGGGTCCGCCGGGCCAGCTCGCTCCGCCGCAGACCGCGGCCCAGAATGCCTTCGCCATTGGTGATGCCATAGATCACCGCCGGGTCGGTCTGCAGCTTCATGCCCTGATCCAGACGGTTGATAAAGACACTGGCGACCCACGGGCGTTCTTCGGCGATGCCGGTTTCCTTCTCGACGATCGACGCAAGGATCAGCGCCTCTTCCGCCGAGACGATCGGAAGCCCATCGGCGCGGCCCGCCCAGGCGGCGGTCAGGATCGCCTCCTGCTCGTTGCGCATCCGGGTGATCAGCTCGTCCCGCGACGACCCGTTGGCCACGTCATAGCTTCCGGGCGCCAGACTGCCTTCGGGCTGCGTGTCCACCGGCGCGCCGGACAGAAAGCCCGCCTTGTTGACCGCTTCGGTCACTTGCCAGCTTGTCACGCCTTCGACCACCGTGACCCGGGTGCGCGCGAAGCCTTGCGCCAGCAGGTCTGTATAGGCGGCGGGCTCCGGCCCGGCCTGATCGAAATCGGCGATCTCGTCATATTGTCCTGTCGCCGGATCCAGTTCGCGGACACGGATATCCGTCTCGGCCACGCCGACGCGCAGGATGATCTCGCTGCCGCAGGTGCTTTGCCCGCTGCGCGTAATCAGATCGACCATCTGCGCCATCGACGCTTTCGGCGGGATCAGGAAGTTGCCCGCCTTCAGCGCCTGGGCCTTTTCCTCATACCCGGCACCCACCCGCAGCAGCGCAGGGAACTTGACCGCCCCCTTGGCGCCCAAATCCTCGGACACGGTCCGCATCGTCGCGCCGCGCGGCACGCTCAGACAGATCGCTTCCGCCAGCGGTCCTTCCGCCTGATAGGTCGCGCGGGCGGCGGCAACCGCCACGCCGATCCCGGCCAGAACAACCACGAGCAGGGTCAGCGCGTTCGACGCGACAGAGCGCCAGATCAGCATCACCCGGCAACCCGGCCCAGCACCAGCGACGCATTGGTGCCGCCGAACCCGAAGGAATTCGACAGCGCCACATTGATCTCACGCTCGCGCTTCGCGTTCGGCGCCAGGTCGAGCCTGGTTTCGACCGCCGGCGTGTCGAGGTTGATCGTCGGCGG
>JAGQRU010000300.1 GCA_020425105.1 Paracoccaceae bacterium | reverse complement strand
AGCCGGTCTTGATCCCGTCGGCACCGCGATAGGCGGCCAGCAGCTTGCGGTTGGTGTTATAGATGGTCTTGCCGGCAGCGACGGTCGATGTGCGCGAAAACAGGTTATAATAGTCGGGGAAGTGGAAAAACAGCGCCCGGCCGAGGGTCGTCATGTCGTGGGCGGTCGACAAATGCCCGGCCTGGGTCAGGCCATGCGGGTTCTTGAAGGTGGTATCCTTCATGCCCAGGGCCCGGGCCGTACGGGTCATGCGCTCGGCAAAGGCCGCTTCGCTGCCTGAAATCGCTTCGGCCATGGCGGTGGCCGCATCATTGGCCGACTTGATTGCCGAGGCGCGCACCAGATAGCGCAGCTGCACCTTTTGTCCCGCTTTCAGGTAGAGCTTCGACGGTGGTTTGGATGCGGCGTTGGTCGAAACCCGCACCGGTGTGTCCAGCGAGATTTCGCCCCGCCGGATCGCGTCGAAGACCACATAAAGCGTCATCATCTTGGTTAAAGAGGCTGGATGCAGCCGGGTGTCGGCATTGCGAGAATGCAGAACCTTACCGGTTCGCGCGTCGATCACATAGGCGGCGTAGGGTGCCGCTGACACGACTGCAAATAATCCACTAATACAAAGTAATGCCGCCCCTAAAAGGGCGATCTGCTTCAGACGTTGCATGACGTCACCTGCCTATTGTTGTACTGCCCGCCGCCGATTTTTCGGTCAACTTGGTTTCCTGCAGGTTAAGACTAGCATGGAAAAGTTTGATTGTGCACGCGATTCCCATTCGCGTTTCGGCGTTTTTCCTGCGTTGCACATGTGGCAGCGGGGGGCGGGCTATCCCCCAGATCTGGCTCAGATCTGTTGCAAAAGCGCCGCAAGTCCGCCGAGATCGGGAATTTCGTGGAACCGAGGATGGCCGTCCGGGGCTTCGGCATGCTCCAGCGCCCATGTGAGGCCATGGGGCACGAAAACGCCCCAGCCGCCCGCGTCGATGGCGGGCCGCACATCGGATTTCATCGAATTTCCGACCATCATCGCTCGGTCCGCCCCATGCCCGTGGCGGGCAAAGATATCGCGATAGGTCGCGGGGGTCTTGTCGGACACGATCTCGACACCGTTGAACAGATCCCCAAGCCCCGACTGGGCGAGCTTTCGTTCCTGATCCAGCAGATCGCCCTTGGTGATCAGCACGATCCGGTGCGTTTCTGCCGCCGCGGTGACCGCTTCGCGCGCGTGGGGCAGCAATTCGATCGGATGGGCCAGCATCTCCTGCCCCGCGGCAATGATTTCGCGGATGATCGACGCGGGCACCTTTTCGTCCGTGACTTCGATCGCGGTTTCGATCATCGACAGCATGAAGGCTTTGATCCCGAAACCGTAATGGCCAAGGTTGCGGCGTTCAGAGTCTAGCAATCGTTCTGACAGATGCTCTGGCTCGGCATGGTCGCGCAGCAATTCCGAGAATCGCTGTTCGGTCAGCCGAAAAAATTGTTCATTGTGCCAAAGCGTGTCGTCGGCGTCGAATCCGATGGTTGTCAGTTGAGTCATGCCGTATTCTTGCCTCGGGAATGGTTACGTGTCACGAGGTGCCCCAAGATCCGTGCCCCCTTTTCAGTAGCGGTGCCGCGCCTATATGATACCGTCACGCGCGCGTCGAGAAACCGTTGGAGTCGTCTATTGCAACCCTATCCGCCCATCCTTTCCGCGAATGAAAACGGGACCGAGGGGGAATCTGGGATCGTCACCAAGACGCGCCCGCGCACGCAGCGTCCGCCGCTTTACAAGGTGCTGATCCTGAATGACGACTATACGCCGATGGAATTCGTCGTGCATGTGCTGGAGCGTTTCTTCCATCTGACCCACAGCCAGGCGTTCGAACTGATGCTGACCGTCCACAAGAAGGGCGTCGCGGTCGTTGGCGTGTTTTCCTATGAGGTGGCGGAGACCAAGGTGGGGCAGGTGATGGATTTCGCCCGCCGGCACCAGCATCCGCTGCAATGCACCATGGAACGGGAATAACCGGCGCGTCCGGGTCCGATGGCTGACACGCGACTGACTCTCGCCTTGCGTCAAGGTTTGCTGCCCGAATGGGCCGGCGATGGACCTGTGCTGTGGTTTGGGCTGGCAGAGCCCGATCTTCCCGATGCGATTCCGCCCGCCCGTCTGACGGTCGTTCAACCGCTGCAGCCTGCCTGCGATGTGCTGTGCGGGGCCGGGATTGCGGCGGTGCCGGAGGCCAGACCCGATGATCGGGCGGCGTTGGCGATTGTGTCTCTGCCGCGGGCGCGGGCGCGGGCGCAGCTTTGGATCGCACAGGCGGCCTGGGCTCTGGGACCCGGCGGTCTGCTGATCGTTGATGGCGCCAAGACAGACGGCGTGGACACCTTGTTCAAGGCCTGTCGCGGGCGGCTGACCGGCGCGGACAGTTATACAAAGGCCCATGGACGAGTGTTCTGGGGTCATCCCGGGGCCGATCTGTTTGCCGACTGGCTGGCACCCGCCGCGACCGGGGCCAGTTTCGTCACCGGCCCCGGCGTGTTTTCCGCCGACGGGATCGATCCGGCGTCGGCCCTGCTGGCGCAGGCTCTGCCGGGGCATCTTCGTGGCCGTGTGGCCGATCTGGGCGCCGGTTGGGGGTATCTTTCGCGCGAGATCCTGACCCGTCCCGACGTCACGGCGCTGGATCTGGTCGAAGCCGACCATGTGGCCCTGCAAGCCGCGCGCCGGAATATCGACGACCCGCGCGCAGCCTTTCATTGGGCCGACGCCACCGCCTGGCGTCCGTCCGCGCCTTGGGACGCGGTGGTCATGAACCCGCCCTTTCATACGGCGCGCGCCGGCGATCCCGCCCTTGGGCGCGCCTTTATTGCGGCAGCGGCACGCGGGCTGGTCCCAAAGGGTCAGCTTTGGCTGGTTGCCAACCGCCATCTGCCCTATGAAGCGGAGCTTGAGACCCGGTTCCGGGCGGTGGAAGAATTGAAGGGCTCTGGCGCCTTCAAACTGTTCCGTGCCGAGGGACCCCGCCCACAGCGCAAGGGAGCGTGAGCAATGTCCTTTTCCGTCGAAGGTAAGACGGCCATCGTCACCGGTGCCGCCCATGGCATCGGTCTGGCCATTGCCCAGCATCTGCTGGGTCAGGGCGCCAATGTCATGTTCGCCGACATGGACGAAGATCGCCTGAAGGAGGAATTATCCAACAAAAAGGACAATGATCACGCTGCCTATTTCGCCGGGGATTTGCGCGAACGGCTGACCATGGTCAATCTGATGTCGGCGACGCTGGATCATTTCGACCGGCTGGACATCCTGGTCAATGCCTCGCGTCAGGTGATGTCGAGCGACCCGAAGAACATGCTGGACCTGGAAGACGCGGTCGAACAGCAGCTGGAACAGAACCTGATGACCAGCCTGCGGATGTCGCAAATGGCGGCCAAACGCATGATCGCACAGGCCGAAGCCGACGTGCAGCCGGGGGACGCAGATCGCCCCGCCGGGTCGATCATCAACCTGTCCTCCATCGCGGCGCGGCGCACCCATCCTCAGCTTCTGGCGTTTTCGGTGTCGACCGCGGCGCTGGACCAGCTGACGCGATCCATGGCGGTGGCGCTTGCGCCCTATCGGATCCGGGTCAATTCCGTGGCCTTCGGATCGGTGATGTCGAGCAGCCTGAAGCACACGCTGCGCGAAAATACCGGCTTCCGGTCGGATATCGTCGATCACACGCCCCTGTCGCGCATCGCCAGCCCCGCCGAGGTCGCCGAGACGGTGCAATTCCTGGCGTCGGAAAGTTCGTGCTTCATGACCGGGCAGATTCTGACCGTGGACGGCGGCCGCACGCTTCTGGATCCGGTGACGGCCCCGGCGCACTGATCGGGATCACGACCCGATGACCGGCACGCCGCAGGCTTCGATGGCCGGGCGGGCTTTGGTCAGAAGATCCTTTTGCCGCGCTCTCAGCGTGTCCAGCTTGCGTTGCTCCAGCGCGCCGTCGATGGCTACGGCGCGGCGGCGGTATTCGGTTTCATGGCGCCCGCAAGCATGCACATGGTTCACGCGCCCGGTGCAATAGCTGACCCCGAAGCGATAGGGCACCGGTTCCACCACATAGGTATAGCCGCGCGCCAGATTGGTTTCGGTTTCTTCGATCAGCCGGTTCACGGTGGCCAGTTCGCGCGTCGCATTGCGGACACAGCGTTCCTGCGGCGACGCACAGGCCGCCAGCGCCAGAAGCGTCAGGATCAGGGCAATTCGCATGGCAAACTCCGTGCGCTGGTGATAACCGCTGGTCCCGACCTTGGCAGATCCGCCCCCGTGGGCGCAACGCTTGCCGTATCGTGAAGGAGCCCGCATGACCGACGAATTCGACGCCCGCAAGGCCCGCGCGAGCACCTGGTTCCGTGACTTGCGCGACCAGATCGTCGCCGCGTTCGAAGGGCTGGAAGACAGCCAGTCTGCCGGCCCCTGCGCCGGACTGCCCGCCGGACGGTTCGAGGTCCGGGAGACGCGGCGCGACAGCGCGGACGGATCGGACGCGGGCGGCGGCCTGATGTCGGTGATGCGCGGCGGGCGGGTGTTCGAAAAGGTGGGCGTCAACGTTTCCACCGTTTATGGAACGCTGGGCACGCGAGCGCAGCAGGCGATGGCCGCGCGCGGTGTGCCGGGGATGGACAGCGACCCGCGCTTCTGGGCGTCGGGGATCAGTCTGGTCGCGCATATGCAGAACCCGCATTGCCCCGCGGTGCATATGAACACGCGCATGTTCTGGACCCCCGGCGCGTGGTGGTTCGGCGGCGGATCGGATCTGAACCCGTGCATCGAATATGCCGAGGATACGGCGGCGTTCCACGAGGTTCTGGAAGCGGCCTGCGCGCCGCATGACCCGGACTATTATCCGCGCTTCAAGGACTGGGCCGACGACTATTTCTTCGTGCCGCACCGGGGCCGGGCGCGCGGGGTCGGCGGGATCTTCTATGACGATCTGAACTCCGGCGACTGGGAGGCCGATTTCGCGTTCACCCAATCGGTGGGGCAGGCCTTTCTGCCCGCCTTTCTGCCGATCACCGAAGCACGCCGCACCCTGCCGTGGTCCGATGCCGACAAGGACGCGCAACTGGTGCATCGCGGGCTCTATGCGGAATACAACCTTGTTTACGACCGGGGCACGAAATTCGGGCTGGAGACGGGCCACGACGCGGATGCGGTTCTGATGAGCTTGCCGCCGCTGGCAAAATGGGTCTGACACTCGAACGGCTTCCGGGCGATGCCTGGAAGCCGTTCTCGGTGCCGCCAGAGGGTTGCGGGATCCGGCGGTACGGGGTGTATCGCGGTCTTGGCTGCGGGGGCCGCGACCGCAGGTTCACTATTGCTCAGTATGCGAGCAGATGCGCGCCCTCAAACGGGTATCTGGCTGCCCAAACGGTCAGGAGGCCTATCCTTTCGCATAGATAACCGCGAATATGTCAGGGCAGGGCCAGCCCTGCGACGATCCCGCGATGATCGGACCCCAGCGATGCCCCCCATGGCGCGAAGGACACCAGCCGGACGCCGCCGCGCAGCAACACATGGTCGATTGGCACGCCGAAATTTCCCGCCGCGGCGGGCCAGGTCGGCACCGGCACCCGCGGCGGCGTCAGGTCCGTGCGGGCCCGCAGATAGCGCAGGCGCTGGCTCCACGGGGCGGCATTCAGATCGCCGGCCAGGATCAGCGGGCCGTCGATCTTGTCCAGCTCTTCAATCACATGCCGGGTTTCGAGTTCGGTAATCCCGAAATACCACGGTTTGACCATGTGCAGCGCGACCATGGTGACCGGATCGTCGCGGCCGGGCAGCGTCAGATCCACCACGATCATCCGTTCCTTCCATGCGATGCCGGGGTCGCGGATGGCACGAAGCGCAAAGGGGTGGCGCGACAGGATCATCACCTCGCAGGCGGCGATGCAGCCCACCTGATAGGGATAGAGGTCCCGCAGATCCTCTTTCATCTGTCTCAGCTTGTAGGTTTCGCCCAGCATGACCACGTCGGCGTTGGTGTCGCGCAGCGCGCGGGCGATCTCGTCGGGGTCGTGGGGGTTGTCGAAGCGGGTGTTGAACCAGACGATCCGCAGATCGGGGGTGGCGCCGGTCAGCATCGGGGCGCTGGCCAGACGATGCTGCAGCACCAGAAATGCCAGCGTGCAGAGCGTCAGGACCACGCATCCCGCCGCCAGCCTGCGCGCGCCGATGATGGCCAGCCCCAGGATGAAGGGCAGCCCGGCGACAAGGATCTGTGGCGCCGCGCTTTCAAGCACCCGGGCAAAGGTGCCGATCAGCGGCAGATCGGGGAAATATTGCAGGCCAAGCGCAATCAGCGGCACGCCCGCCGCGAGTGGAAGCAGAAGGCCCACCACCAGACCACGGGAAAAATTCGACATCGGAAACCACCTAACAGGATCTGGCCAGACCCTATCCGATCCGATGTGTTTTGAAATCCCGTCAAGAGGAGCAGGCCCAAGGGCCTGCTCCGCGTGTGTCACAGGTGCATCTGATAGCTGACCGGGACATACCGGAACCCATCGCCCCGGGTTTCCACGAACCCCATGCCGGGAAACGGCATGTGGAACCCGATGAAGGGCATCTTTTCCGCTGCCAGCATCGACAGGACCCGCCGCCGCGTCGCGGCCGCCATGGATTTGTCGATGTCGAAGACGACCTCCCAGTCGGGGTAGCCGAGCGACCAGACAGGGTGGTTGGCCGTGTCGCCGAAGATCAGCAGCTGTGCGCCTTCGCTGTCCAGAAGATAGGTTGTGTGTCCGGGGGTGTGCCCGAACGCGTGCATCGCGGTGATGCCGGGCGCGACGCTGCCGCCGTCTTCGATGAAGCTGACCCGGTCGTTGAGCGGCTTGACCTTGGCATTGAAGACTTCATTATTGTTCCCGGCCCAGAAGTTATGTTCTTCCGCGGTGGCGATGATGCGTGCGTTGGGGAAGGTCGGGCCGCTATCGCCGATCAGTCCGCCGATGTGGTCGGGATGCATATGCGTCAGCACCACGGCGTCGATCTGCTCGGGAGTGTACCCGGCGTTGCCCAGGGCGGCGGCGGTACCCGCCGGGTCCGCCCCGGCATCGAACAGCAGCAATTCGGTGCCTGTGTTCACCACCGTGGGTGTCACCGGCAGCATCACCCGGTCGGCGGGCAGGAAATTGGCGGCCGAAACGGCGGCGAATTCTTCGGCGCTGACATTGGTGCCAAAAATGCTTTGGGCATTGTCGCGGACAAAGGCCGCGGCCAGGATCGTGGTGACCTCAAAGCCGCCGCGCACGATGCGGTGGTAATTGGCGGTGCTGGCGCCCATCATTTTGGCATTCGCCTGGACCTGTCCGGCAAGCCCGGCTGCCAGCGGCGCGGCGGCGGCGCCGATCAGCGCCTGTCGGCGGGTAAAGTGGGTCATGCGACTCTCCCTGATCAAATGATTCCCGCGTCACCCTAGCACCGTTTCCCCCGTGGGCTTGCGGCGGGCCGATAAATTCCGCGTCACCGGGCGGTCATTCCCACCAGCGGTCCACCTGCGCGATATCGGTATCGGACCAGCCCAGATGGTGGGCCAGTTCATGCACCACCACATGGGTGACCAGCCGGTCGAGCGCGATGTCGCCGCGCGCGGTCCATTCCTCCAGGATCGCGCGGCGGAAAAGCCATATCATGTCAGGCCCATAAGGCTGATCGGCGACCGATTTTTCGGTCAGCGGAATGCCGTCGTAAAGCCCGGTCAGCTCGAACGGGTCGTCGATGTCCAGCGCGTCGAGCGTGGCATTGTCGGCAAAGTCCTCGACCCGCAGCACGACCGACTGTGCGGCCGCTGAAAACGGGGCAGGGATGGCGTCCAGCGCGGCCTGACCCAGGCGCGCGATATCGTCGAGGCTTGGGGCGGCGGCCCCGGTCCAGTCGGTGTCTTCCATGGCTCAGATATGGACAAAACCGCCCCGCTGTGAAAGAGCACCGCGCGAAGGAGACGCCGCCATGACCACCACCCGTTTCGCGCCATCGCCCACCGGATATATCCACGTGGGCAACCTGCGCACGGCCCTGTTCAATTATCTGATCGCCCGCAAGGCTGGCGGGACCTTCATCCTGCGGATCGACGATACCGACCCGGAGCGGTCGAAGGACCATTATGTCGATGCGATCAAGGAAGATCTGGAATGGCTGGGCCTGACCTGGGATCGGGTCGAACGGCAGTCCGACCGGCTGGACCGCTATGCCGAAGCCGCCGACCAGTTGCGGGATATGGGGCGGTTCTATGAATGTTTCGAAACCCCGACCGAGCTGGATCTGAAGCGCAAGAAGCAGCTGAACANNGGGCAAGCCGCCGGTTTATGACCGCTCGTCCCTGAAGCTCAGCGATGCCGAGAAGGACGCGCTTCGGGCCGACCGGCCGGGGCATTGGCGGTTCTTGCTGAACCAGACGCGGATCGAATGGGCCGACGGGATCCTGGGCGAGACCTCCATCGATGCGGCGTCGGTATCGGACCCGGTGCTGATCCGCGGCGACGGGCAGGTGCTTTACACGCTGGCGTCGGTTGTGGACGACACCGATATGGGGGTGACCCATGTGGTGCGCGGTGCCGATCATGTGACGAACACGGCCACGCAGATCCAGATCATCGAAGCTCTGGGCGGCGCGGTGCCGCAATTCGCCCATCATTCGCTGTTGACCGGGCCGCAGGGTGAAGCCCTGTCCAAGCGGCTGGGGACGCTCGCCCTGCGCGATCTGCGCGCCCGGGGGATCGAGCCGATGGCGCTGCTCAGCCTCATGGCGCGGCTCGGGTCGTCGGATCCGATCGAACCGCGCTTGTCGATCGACGAATTGATCGACGGCTTCGACATTTCCCGTTTCGGGGCGGCGCCGACCAAATTCGATGCCGCGGATCTGGACCCGCTGACCGCGCGCCACCTTTGTTCGCTGCCGCTGGAGGCCGTGGCCAGCGATGTGGCCGCTGCCGGCGTGCCTGCGGAGATGGCGCCGCAATTCTGGGCGGTGATCCGCGAAAACATTGCCACCCGCGCCGATATCGCCGCGTGGTGGGACGTGCTGTCGAACGGCGCCACGCCGGACGTGGACGCCGAGGATGCGGAATTCGTCGCCCAGGCGCTGGCGCTGCTGCCCGCCCTGCCGTTTGACGGCGACACTTGGAAAAGCTGGACCGACGCGGTGAAGGCCGAAACCGGGCGCAAGGGCAAGGGGCTGTTCATGCCGCTGCGCAAGGCGCTGACGGGGCGGGCGCGCGGCCCGGAAATGGCCGATTTCCTGCCGCTGATGCAGCACCTGCCGAAGGGCTGAGCTTATTTCGGCAGGGCGATCTTCACCTGCAGCTTTTCCAGATGCCGGTCGATAAGCGCGCTTTCAGAGGTGCTCAGCCGCTGGTGGCGGGGATATTGCGGCGCTGTCCGGTCATCCAGAACGCCGCGGTCCCAACCGTCGGTGGTGTCAAAAAAGGCCGCGGCACCCGCATCGCCGTAATGATGCAGAAAACCCTGCACGACGACATCCAGATAGCTCCGCAGGATCGGCCCGCCGTCGATCTCGGCCTTGTGGCGGTCGGCAATCGCGTAAACCTGCACATGCGGCGCGGGCAGCATGTCGTGATGCACATGATCGGTCACCGGATGCCGGTCATAGCCGATTTCTCGTTCATCCAGCGCGCGCCAGTCCTGATCGGGCACTGACGCGATCAGCCCGGCGATTTCATGGCCCGGGGCCGGGCGCACGGACAGGAAAGCCTCGGGCCGCAGCCGCGTCTGCACCCAGGTCCGGCGCCACCCCTTCAGCAGCGCCGGCTTTGCATCGGGATAGGTGTGGGTGCGCCGGTTCACCAGCGATCCGTAACCGAAGAAAAACTGTTTCTGCATAGGTGTTGATCCCATGGTCCTGCCGGCGGCGCCGCGCCGTCATTAAGTCGCTCTTCACCCGCGGCTGCTACCTCTGCAATCGGGTGAATGTGAGGTGTGTGATGTCAGATGAGTCTCTGGCGCCGATTATTATCAAGCGCAAGAAGGTGGTTGCAGGCGACGGCCATCACGGGGGCGCCTGGAAGGTGGCCTATGCGGATTTTGTGACTGCAATGATGGCGTTTTTCCTGCTGATGTGGCTGCTGAACG
>JAGQRU010000299.1 GCA_020425105.1 Paracoccaceae bacterium | reverse complement strand
CGCAGGTCGTCCCATTCGCCGTTGGAGCCTTCGGCGCCAGCGAGGGGGTGCTGGAGAAAGATGCCTGCCAAATGTTCTTGGGGAACGTCAGACACACGCTTCCACATGCCCTCGTCCAGCCGGGCACGTTTCATCACGTCACCGGCAAGCTTGTCGGCGAGGATGAAGCGGTCGCCCACATTCGCCCAACATTCGTCAGGTGTTGAAGTGACTTCATACAGCCCGTAGGTAATGTCAGCCCCATAGACCACCGCCTTGTTCGACGGGATGGTCCAAGGAGTGGTTGTCCATATAACAACTTTCGTCCCGAGTAGATCAGAGTGATCCTCAACCGTACCGCGCTGATACTCGATCATGCGTGTGACTTTGAACGGCACCCAGATCGTGTGGCACTTGTGGTCGGGGTATTCGATCTCGGCCTCGGCCAGCGCGGTCTTTTCCACCGGCGACCACATCACGGGCTTGGACCCCTGATAGAGCGTGCCGGTCATCAGGAATTTCATGAACTCCTCGGCGATCACCCGTTCGGCATGGAAATCCATGGTCAGATAGGGGTTGTCCCAGTTGCCCGTGACGCCCAGCCGCTTGAACTCGTCGCGCTGGATGTCGATCCAGCCTTCGGCGAATTTCCGGCACTCCTGCCGGAAGTCGATCAGCGGGACCTCGTCCTTGTTCTTGCCCTTCTGGCGGTACTGTTCTTCGATCTTCCATTCGATGGGCAGGCCGTGACAGTCCCAGCCGGGCACATAGCGCGCGTCGAACCCCATCATCTGGTGGCTGCGCACGATCATGTCCTTGATCGTCTTGTTCAGCGCGTGGCCGATATGCAGATGCCCGTTGGCATAGGGCGGGCCGTCATGGAGCGTGAACGGGCGGCGCGACGGGTCGGCCTTGGCCTTGTCGCGCAGGCGGTCGTAGATGCCCATGTCCTGCCAGCGGGCCAGCCAGTCGGGTTCGCGCTTGGGCAGGCCGGCGCGCATGGGGAAATCGGTGACAGGCAGGTTAAGACTGTCTTTATAGTCGGGCGTTTCAGCGGACATTGGTCAGCGTCCTTGCATGTCGGAAATCTGGGGAAGGAATGCGGCGCGAGCGTGCATACGCCTGGTCCCGGCAACTCAGTTCAGAGCGCCGGGCCGGTAATTCGCCCGATGATGGCCAAACTCCATTCCATAAGCGGCCTTATAGGTCTGCCGCCTGCCGCCGTAAAGACGGCCCGATGACGGCCCGGCAACAGAACGCGCCGGCCCGCGATCTGGCAAGCCACGCCCACGAGCCCGACACCCAAAGGCCGGGGGCGGCATTAACTATGCTCTTACTTATCAATCCGTTAACCATGTGCGGCGTGGGGAACTCCGGCCAGATCCGTTAACATTTGATCTATGAGAGCCGTCATTTTCCGAGGTCCCGCGCCGGTATTCGGGGATGGCGCGGCTTTGCAAACGACCGTTTACATTCGACACGGAGTTCTCATGTTCAAGAAATTCATCGGCCTTATCGGCCTGCTGTTGATCCCTGCCACGGGACAGGCGGCACCGATCTCAAGCTACGACATTACCAACGCGATTAATTCCGGCGCCGGAGGCTGGTCCAACACCTATACCGGCACGAAGACCGCGACCGGATCCAGCAGCGCATCGACCTATTCCGGGCTGGGGGCGCTTTACAATTACACCGGCGGCGTCGGCACCCTGAACGATGGCGTCTACGGCACCAACCACACGAACGCGCATCTTCTGGCGGTGAATGACAGCCCGTTCATCGACCTGTTTTTTTCGTCGCTGGTCAATGTTGCCAGCATCAGCCTGTTTTCATTCAATGACGGCAACAGCATTCCCGGGTCGATCACTTCGGTGGATGTGAGCATCGGCGGCAACACCCAGACCTTCGCGACCACGGACAACAGCGCGAACACCGAATTTGTCAACCTCAGCGGCTCCGCGCTCGCCAATATCGCCACAAACAATCTGCGGTTGAGCAATTTTGCCGCCACCCAGTATTTCGACCTGTTCGCCATCAGCGAAATTGTCGTGAACAGCACCCCGACCTCGGCAACCGTGCCGCTGCCCGCCTCGGCGGTGGTCCTGCTGTCCGGGCTGGGCGCGGTTGGCGGCCTGCGCGCGGCGCGCAAGAAGGCCTGAGCCCGACCGATCAGATAGCGCGGCCCGGTGCGGCCGCGCCGAGCCCCGGCCGCAAGCTACGTGGCCGGGGTTTGACGATCAAAGAGCCCCGCCAGGGCGCCGCGCACGATCCCGGTGACCGAAGGCCGCTTCCGCACCATGAAGGGCAGCGGGCGGCAAACCTCGATCGCGGCGACGCCCACGCGCGCCGTCAGGGCACCATTCACCACCCCTTCGCCAAAGCGCCGTGACAGGCGGCTCAGGACCGATCCCCCGGCAATCGACCCGATCATGTCGTCGCCCACCGCCACCGCGCCGGTGGCAACGAGATGGGTCAGCACTGCGCGCATCAGCCGCCAGGTGCCCAAGGTTCCCGCCCGGCCGCCGTAGATCTCGGCAATGGTGCGGATCATCCGCAAATTGGCCGTTGCCGCGGCCACCACATCGGCCAGGGCCAGCGGCACCAATGCGGTGACGGTCGCCACCTGCCGTGCCGCGGCTTCCACCGCGCGGCTGGCCTGTTCGTCCAGCGGGCGCAACAGATCCTGCTCCACAAGGCCCAAAGCGGCGTCGGCATCGAAGCTGGCCTCGATCCGGTCCGGCATCCCGTCCAGCGCCCATTTCAGATCCGCGCGCCCGGCATAGAACGCCGCCAGATCCCGCGCCGTCTTGCGCGCAGCGGCCAGATCGCCATCGGCCAGCGCGGATGCCGCACGGGTCTGGAACCGGTCCAGCCGCGACAGGCGCGAAAAGGCGGCGGCCTCGCGCAGCACAATCAGCAGACAGACCAGCAGGAACGCGGCCAGAAGCCCCCCCGCCAGCGCCGCCAGAACCGGGCTGCGGGCCAGCAGCGCATCGATCGTGGCCCAAGCCGCCAGTGTCAGGAAGGTCGAGACCAGCGCCCCCAGAAGCCCCCAGAACCATTTTGCCAAGGGTCCGCGCCGCGACTGCCCGGCCAGGACCGCCAGACGCTGCATTGCCGCCGGATCCGCCACCGGCGGCGCCAGATCGGGTTCGGGCACGGGCGGCGCGGTGGCCGGGCTGGGGGCGGCATCGTCCTCCTGCGCATCCAGGTCGATCAGCACGGGGCCCTTGGGGTCGGTCACAGGCGGTCTCCGATCAGAAATTGCGCGGCGCGGTCCAGCCGGATATGCGGCGGCCCGTCGCCGGGTTTCAGGCTTTGCACCGCGGGCGCAAAGCGCATGATCCCATAGTCGCCATCAAGCCAGCTTTCGGCCCCCGCCCGCGCCGGGGACAGCAGCGCCGCCGGATCATCCGGCAGCGCGCCGGGATAAAAGGCGGCCTGACGGCCGTCCTCCAGCAAACGGCCGCGCACAAGGTCCAGCGGCTGGCCCTGATGGGTCCGGGTTTCTTCCACCGTGGCGCGGAGCGCGGCGATGCACATGGCGGCGGTCTGCGCGCCGGCGAAATCGGCCCGCGCCTTGGCGTCTTGAACCAGCGCTTCGGTGATCGCGGTCAGGCGCGCGTGCTGGCTGTGATGCAGGTGATCGGCCTTGGTGGCGGCGAACAGCACCTTGTCCACCCGCTTCGCGCCCAGCAGGCGGGCCAGAAAGCTGGCGCTGCCGGGCCGAAAGGCGGTCAGGATGTCGGCCATGGTCCGGCGCAGGTCTTCCACCGCGCGCGGCCCGTCATGGATCGCGCCCAGCACATCGGCCAGCACCACCTGACGGTCGATCCGGGCGAAGTGGTCGCGAAAGAACGGGCGCACCACCTTGGCCTTATAAGCTTCGAACCGCCGGTCGAATTCGCGCGCCAGCGACCCGCGCGGCGCGGCGCTGGCTGGCAATGGGGCAAAGGTCAGCACGGGCGATCCTTCCAGATCCCCCGGCAGCAGGAACCGCCCCGGCGTGCAATCGGAAAATCCCGCGGCGCGCGCGGCCACAAGATGATCGGTAAAGGCACGCGCCAGCCCCTGCGCCTGCGCTTCGTCCAGCGCCGCGTCGGGGTCGAGCGCGGCCACCGCCGCGCGATAGGCCGCGCCGCCGGGGCGATGGTCCAGCCGCGCCAGCGTGTCGGCCGACCAGCGCGCGAACCCCTTGTCCATCAGCGCGAGATCCAGCAGCCATTCGCCGGGATAATCGATGATATCCAGATGCACCACGCGCGGCCCGGTCATTCCGCCCAGAAGCCCCGTGGGCTTCAGCCGCAGCGACAGGCGCAGTTCGGACACCGCCCGCGTGCTGTCGGGCCAGTGCGGCGCCGGTCCCAGCAGGGCCGCGCGATGGGCCTCATAGTGAAACCGGGGCAGCGTGTCGTCGGGTTGCGGCTGCAGGAACGCGGTCAGGATCCGGCCTTCGGCGGCGGCGGCCAGTTGCGGCATCCGCCCGCGGTCGATCAGATTGGCCACCAGAGAGGTGATGAACACCGTCTTTCCGGCCCGCGCCAGTCCGGTCACACCCAGCCGCAGCGTCGGTTCGAACAGGGTTTCGGACATGGCCGCGCCCGCGTCTTCGACGCTGCGCACCAGCCCGTCGGCGGTGCGCGCCAATCCTTCGGCCAAATTCCCCAGAACCACGGCTGCTCCCTTTTCTCCGCCCCATCCGAGATATGGGACCCGCGCCGCCATTACCAGAGCGGCACACCGTTGCGTCACCGCGGAGGCGGCGCTAAAGCGCGACCATGCCCCGTTATGCCCTGAAAATCGAATACCATGGCGCACCCTTCGCCGGGTGGCAGCGCCAGAAAACCGAACCCTCGGTCCAGCAGGCGGTGGAGGAGGCCTTGCGCAAGCTCGACCCCGCCATGCCGGCCATCGCCGCGGCCGGGCGCACGGATGCGGGGGTGCATGGATTGGCGCAGGTGGCCCATTGCGATCTGTCCCGAGACTGGGACCCGTTCCGGCTGGCCGAAGCGGTGAACTATCACCTGAAACCGGCACCGGTGGCGGTGCTGCAGGCCGCCTTGGTGCCGGACAGCTGGCACGCCCGTTTTTCTGCCACCGAACGGCGCTATCTGTTCCGGCT
>JAGQRU010000298.1 GCA_020425105.1 Paracoccaceae bacterium | reverse complement strand
TCGTCGATCAGCACGCTGTCGGCTTCGTCCACGATGGCGAAATGCAATCCGCGATGCAGCAGGCTGTCGCGGCGGCTGCCCGAACTGACCAGCCCGTCCAGACGCAGATGCAGATTTTCGCTGCGTTCGCGCAGCACGATCCGGTCCTTCAGATAATCGAAGGCGGCTTCCTTGTTGCAGCAATAGGTGATGTCGCAGCGATAGGCCGCGCGGCGGATGTCGGGCTCCACCCCCTGCACCACCGTGCCGACGGTCAGCCCGAAAAAGCGGTAAAGCGGTCCCATTTCCTCACCGTCCCGGGCGGCGAGATAGTCGTTCGACGTGACCAGATGCACCGGCACCCCGGCCAGCCCGGCAGTGATCGCGGCAAGCGTCGCGGTCAGCGTCTTGCCTTCGCCGGTCTGCATTTCCGCCACCAAGCCGCGCACCAGCGCCGCTGCGCCCTGTACCTGCACATCGTAATGGCGCAACCCCATGACGCGGGCCGAAGCTTCGCGGATCAGGGCAAAGCTTTCGGCGGTCAGCGCCGGCGCCGGCGGCCAGGGGCCCGCCTTCAGCCGCAGCGACAGGTCGGCGGCACGGGCCTGCAGATCGGCATCGCTCAGCTGTCGCGGCGGCGCGGCGGCGGCGGTGCGCGCCACCAGCCCGCGCAATTGCCGGGCCCGCAACCCGGTCATACCGGCGGTCAGCCCCGCCAGATGCAGCGCGGCCCAGCGGTCCAGCGACGACCGGCGCGGCACCTGCCGTTCGGGATAGATCTCGGGCCGCGGCAGGCGCAGGGGCGCGGCTGGGTGGACCAGGTCAGACATCGAACTGACTCAGGAACAGCTGCCGCACCGCGCGATAGAACCGCCGCGCCAGCGGCTCGGCGCCGTGATCGAAGCGCACCCAGACCCGTTCGCCCACCCGCTGAAACGCGGGCGGATCCTGCACCGCAAGGTCGATCTGGAAGGCGGGCAGCAGCAAGCGGCGGCCCTTGGGATCGGTGGGATCGACGCCCAGCCTGCCGCCGCCCGACTGGGCCAGCGCGGGATGCGGAAGCTCGCGGCTTTCAGAGGCGTCGCGCAGCACCCGCGCGTGATGCACCGTGTCCAGCGCGCTCGCATAGCGCAGGCTGACGGCACCCGCCCGCTGCCGGACCAGATCGATCCGGGTCTGCGGCACCACCGCGCGCACCAGCAGCGTGCCGGGTTGCAGCAGATAGCCGATCTCGCTGCCCTTGGGCACCAGCCGCCCAAGATAGCGGTCGTCGATCCGGGTCAGAAACTGCCCGCCCCGTGGCGCCGAAACGGTCAGATCGGCGATCCGCCGAACCTCTTGCGCCAGGGTGCCTTCCAGATGCGCCACCTGGGCCTGCAGCGCCTGCGCCTGGACCTGATCCATCACAACGGCGGTGGCCAGCCGCATTTGCAGCTCGTCCAGCTGCGCGCGCAGGATGGTTTCCTGCGTGCCCAGCATCGGGTCGTCCAGCCGCATCAGCGCATCCTGCGGCGCCACGTCCGCCGCCGTCCCCCGGACGGGCAGCGCCGCCAGAAAGCCTTCGGTGCCAGACCGGATCACCGCCTCCTGCGGCGGCAGAACCACCCCTTCGACCAGCGTCGCATAAGGCAAAGGCAGCGCCAGAAGCAGGGCCAGCGGCACCCCCGCCCCCACCGCCGACACGGCGACAGCGCGCCCGCGCCGCCCGTCCAGCGCCTTGTTGGTCAGAACGTACCATGCCCCTTTCAGCACCGGGAACACGAACATGTTGCCGAACGACCAGACCGCCAGAACGATCCCGATGAAGAAGAACTTGGTGGCGATAAAGAGCGCGATGGAAACCGAAATCCCCACCCGGTAGAGGAACGACGCAATCGCGTAGAACAGAAACCAGCGCCGTTCGCCCGCCTCCGTCGCGGGGTTCTGCACATCGGTCAGCCCGAACAGCCGGGTCTGGATCAGATAGGTGACATAGCGGTTGGACCGCTGGCCGAGATTGGGGATTTCAAGCAGATCCCCCAGCACATAATAGCCGTCGAAACGCAAAAGCGGGTTGCCGTTGAACAGCAGCGTCGACACCCCGCCGATCAGCATGACATTGAACGCCACCGCCCGCGCCAGCCCCGGTTCCGCATAGACCCAGAAGATCATCGCCAGCGATGCCAGCGCCAGTTCCACCAGGATGCCGGCCGATCCCACCAGCGCCCGCTGCCATTTGCTGGCAAAGGCCGATGCGGCGGTGGCATCCACATAGGGGATGGGCATGAGCACCAGAAACATGATGCCCATCTCATGCACTTCGCCCGCGGCGGCCTTGGTGGTATACCCATGGCCCAATTCATGGATCGCCTTGACCACAGGATAGGTCAGCGCCAGCAGCAGCAGGTTCTGGGTGGCCAGCACCCGGTCCACCAGATCGCTGGTCAGCAGGTCGAAATTCATCGCCGCCAGCGTCGCCCCGGTGCCGACCAGCGCCACCCACAAGAGCGCCCCGAACGGGGTGAAGAGCCAGCGGATCAGCGGGAAGGTCGCATCCAGAAACCGGTCGGGATCGAACAGCGGAAACCGCAGCGCCAGCGGGTTGCGAATGCGCTGCAGCAAGGCCTGCGTTTCCCGTTTGACAGCGCGGCGTTCCAGCTCTTCCAGATCCGGGTCCAGATCCGTATGCATCAGATCCGAACTGTGCAGCAGCGACAGCAGGCGGATGGTTTCATCCTGCGTCGGCGGATCGTCCGGGAAGGTCTGGCAGGCGTGCAGCCACAGATCGTTCATGCTGCGCCGCCCGTCCATCAGGCACACCATCAGATTGGCCGCCGGAGACACGCGGAAGAACTGCCCGCTTTGATGGTCCTGCAGAATGTACCAGGTCTGGCCGCGGAATTTCTGCCGGTGGATTTCGGCGTGGCTCTTCAGCCGCGGCGCCAGATCCGCCACCCGGTACCAGGTCGGGCTGAGAAACGACTGCGACATCTACAGATCCGGCCACCAGCGCCAGAATGTCAGCCGCGCCCAGTCCAGCATGGGCTGCGTCCAGATCCAGATCAGCGGGTGCTCGGCCACCACGATCTTGCCCAGCCCTTCCATCCCGGGACGCAGCGCCGCCGCATCCTGCTGCAGCCGGGCATCGACCCGGAAGGTATTGCGCCCGTCGGCGGCGGTGGCGATCGGCGTGATCTTCGTCACTTCGATGGGAAAGGCGTCTTCGGGCAGCGCGGTCAGCACCAGCGACCCGGTCTGCCCGACCTGCACATCGTCGATGCGGCGTTCTTCCACCTGCAGCACCACGCGGAAGTCGGTTTCGGGGGCGACCTCGAACAGAACCTCGCCGCGGCTGGCGGACGACCCGATCCGCTGCGTCAGGTCGCCCGAGACCACCAGCCCCGAAAACGGCGCCTCAAGACGGCTGCGGGCGATGCTTTCCTCCACCAGCCGGATCTGGGCGTCGGACTGGTCGATCTGCGTGCGCGCGACCTGGGCGGCGGCGCGGTCGCGTTCTGCCAGCGCGCGTTCATATTCGATCAGTTGCCGCTGGCGCTCCGTGGTCCAGCGCAGCCGCTCAAGCGTCAGTTCGCGGTCGTCGAACGCGACCATCAGATCGCCTTCGCGCACCATGTCGCCAGCGGTGAAGGGCGCTTCGCGGATATAGCCGTCAAGCTGGGCCACCACCGCGCGCTGGATCGCGCCTTCCAGCCGGGCATCGGCGGGCACCGTATAGGGCGCACGCGCATACCAGAAAAAGACCCCCGCCGCGATCAGCGCCAGAACGAACAGCTTGCGTTTAAAATAGCCCGGCCCCGCGAGACGGCGGAAATGCGCCCCCAGCACCGACAAGGCCATGCCCAGAATCCAGCGGTCTTCGTTCCGCTTGATGTCCAGCACCGGACCCAGAAGGGCCAGCGCGCCGTCCAGCAGATCGACCTCGCCCGGGGTCAGGGGCATGTCGGCACCGCGTTCGATGGTCACGGCGCCGAACAGGTGATCCCCGGCAATCAGCGGCAGGGTCAGTACATGCGGCGCGCCCGAGATCTTGCTAAGCGCCGCATGGGCGCGGCTGGCCAGCACCGGTCCGTCCGCGGGCGCGGGCAGCAGCACGGCGCTGTTCTGGTCGATGGCTTCATCCATCGCCGCGGCCAGCGCCCGCGCAAGGCTGGTCTTGCGCCCGAAACCGGCGCTGTGGGAAATCGCCGCCACATGGGTGCGCCCGGCCCGGCGCGCCCCGATGCTGACCCGCTCCGCATCCAGCCGCCGCGCGAGATCGGTGGCCACCGCGCGGCACGCGCCGGTAAAGCCGTCGGCGACCAGCGCGGTGGCCTGCAGCGCCAGCGCGGTCTGCGTCTGATCCAGACGCGCATCCAGCAGCGTCAGTTCTTCGGCCCGCAGCCGGTCTTTCAACCAGCCAAGCCCCCACTGCAATTGCCGCATGCGCAGCCGCACCAGATCGTCGCCGCACCCGCCCAGATCCAGCGCCACGGCCCCGACCAGCACGGTATCCAGCATCAGGGGATAGGCGATGACACGATCTGTGCGCCCCTTGACCAGCCCCGCCAGCCGGTCGGCGGCCTCCTCGGCAGCCTGGGTCAGCGCGGTGCCGCGCGCCTGTTCGTCGGGCCACAGCGCCGCCCGCTGCAACCGCCCGCCGCGCGACAACAGAACAATGCCCCCCGCCGCTTCGGGGATCTGCTGGCACTGCAGACGCAGCCAGGCTTCGCACAGATCGTCCAGCCCTTCGGCCTGGGTCAGCCGCTGCCAGAGCGCCGGTTCAAGAAAGGCAACATCGCCGGTCCGGTCGGTCCCACTTTGGCTGCTGGCGGTGCTGTCCATGCGCGCTTACCGCCGGCCGCTACTTGTCGAGATCGAGCGCGCCATAGCGCGCCTCATGTTCGCGCAGCACCGAATTCAGCATCAGCGACAGCCGCTTGGCCGCCAGCGGCGACAACATGATGCGATTCAGAAGCTCCACCACCAGGGTCGGATCCTCACGCATGTTCCACGTCTGGTTCACGCCGAAGAACAGATCCACCTGTTCCCGCGTGCTTTGCACATTGACCACATTCGCGAAGCTCGATGCCATCTTGGCATCGTCCCACCGCATCTGTGGCCGCTTCTGCTCCGGCGCCGCGTTCTTGTCGGCTTGTGCCATCCTGCCCTCCCCGGCGGTCTGTTTCTTCCGTTGTCAGCCAGCCGGGACGTCAGGTCAACATGCTGATTTCACCCTCATCCCTGCGCGCCTTTGCCCTTGCCGTTCCCCTTGCCGCCGGTCGAGGCGGTGATCACGGGATCGATTTCGACCCAGGTGTCGGCGTCGATCTGCACCAGCGTCAGATCGTCGGTGACCGAATAGCCATCGGCATCGGTCAACGTGCCCGACGCATCGTCGAAATAGGCCGTGTCGCCACCGTCGATCTGGACGTTGATTTCCGACTGCACGACCACGCTGATCGGCAGATCCGACGCGGTCGGCGCCATATTGGGCGTGATCAGACCCGCGCTCGGCAGACGGCGTTCGCCGGTGCCCAGTGTCGGCGCCATCAGCCCGGTCTGATCGTGACCGCTGTCCCCCAGGGCATGCCCCAGTTCATGCAGAACCGCCGTCAGCAGATCGACCCCCGCGGGCGCCCCGCCATTGGCGAATTCGCTGTCGTCCTCTGGGGTCAGATCGACGAACCAGCCGGCACCGCCCGCCGTCGCGTCGATCAGCACCTTTTCACCGGTCCAGCGGCTGAGCACCGCGCCGCCCAGTTCGGCGATTTCCACCGTCAGGCCGTTCAGAATGGCGTTCTGTTCCGGCGTCAGCAGCGGCGCCCAGCGGCGCTTGGCCTCTTCCACCACCGGCGCCAGTTCGGCATCGGTCAGCGCCGGGGCAGAGATCACCGTCTGGCTGCCCGCCGCCAGCACCAGATTGCCCCCCGTGCCGAGCGCGGCAAGATCCGGGTCGCTGGTCAGGATCGACGCATCGTAGAAAAGCGTGCCCGCATCGAAGCTGAGCAGCCCGAACCCGCCATCCACCGTCACCGCGTTATAGACATGGCCCAGCACCGCCTGACCGTCGACCGTGACGCTGGCCGTGGTCCCTTTCAGCGACAGGATCAGGTCATGGGCGCCGTTGTTCAGGGTGAAATTGGCGCTGGCTTCGACAACCATGCCGCGGCCAGAGGTGTAGTACCCCATCAGAACCTGATCGCCGGCCGCATCCAGCGCCACGAACTTGTAGCGGTCGGGCGAGGTGGCGTCGAAGATGAAGCCCGCCAGACCCGCCGGATCCAGCGTCGCCCCCAGTTCCAGATAGGACGCGCTGTCGATGCTCAGATCATAGGTGTATTGCGCGGCGCCATCGGCGTTCAGACCGGTGGCTTCGGCAAAGGCCTGCCCGGTTGTGGTGATCGTCCAGGAGCCTTCCGTCGGCACCGCGAAGAAGTCGGCGACCCCGTCCTTGAAGTCCTCATCATGGCTGAAGCTCGTCTCGGGCCGCAGGATCTGCACCACGACATTGTCGATCTCGGCCTTGGAGTTGTTGCCCGCAATACCGATCCCGCCGGCATTCAGGTTCAGCGCATTGCCGTCGACATCGTGACGCGGCGCGAAGGCATAGCTGAAATACTGCGTCCCATCGATGACGACAGTGGCCGTCAGCCCGTTGATCGCCACCAGCATGTCATAGTCGCGGTCGGGTTTCAGCTTGGCGTTGGTCTGATCGACCACATGCCAGCCCGACGCATCGCGATAGCCGATTTCCAGCTTGTCGTTCGACACGTTCACCCCGGCGAACTTGAAGTTCTGCGGATTGACGTAGTCGAAGACCACATAGGCATTGGCCTTGAAGCCGCCCACGGGTTTCACCGCGTTGATCTGCGCGATGACTTCAAAATAGCTGGGCAGATAGTGATCCACGTTCAGCACCGCGACCGCATCGCCGCCCACCTGGGTCGGCGCCACTTGCAGCGCACCGTTCTGCACCGACCAGGTGCCCGTGTCGGGCGAGAAACCGTCCGCCCCGACCGTGCCGTCGAAATTGGTGTTGGCCGTGTTGCCGCCGCCATTTCCGCCGCCGCCCTGGACCACGTTGAAATTCGACGACCGCAGCACGTCACGCGGCCCGCCGGGAATGTTGCCCGGCTGGGGATCGTCCGGCGCGCCGGTCTGGTCCTGCCAGTCGCGGTCTTTCTGAATGACCATGCCCAGTTCGCCTTCGGGCTCGCCATTCCGCACGGCAGAGGCGCCGGTATCGGCGGCGCGGGTGAAATCGGCCCCGTCGGCTTCGGACAGATCCAGCAGGAACTGTTGAAGCTGCGGGTTGACCCCGCGCGACACGGTCGCCAGCCCGAACGGCGCGAAGGGCACGATGTAGGAGTTGAACTCACCCGCCCAGTCGATCAGCCGGTCGCCGCCGGTATTCGCGATCAGCACGTCACGCCCCGCCCCGCCATAGGCGCGGTCCTCATATCCCGCATCCGGGTCGGGCGCGTCGTTCAGGCCGGCATTGGTGGACAGATCGTCATCCATGTTGATGAGGTCATTGCCATAGCCGCCATAGGCATTGTCGCGCCCTGTGCCGCCGACGATCCAGTCATTGCCAAGATCGCCGAAGATCCGGTCATCGCCATCCGTATAGGTGACGATCGTCGGATCGACATCGACCACCGACCGCGGATCCACCGGCGCGTTCAGATCCTGTTCGTTGAAGTTCAGCAGGAATTCCGCACCGCCGACAAAGATCCGGCTGCGCGGGTCGAACTCGTCATACAGATAGAATTCTTCGCTGCGCGTCGCATCGGCGGCAAAGCCCAGCGCGTTGCCCGGATTGAACGGCCGGTCATAGCCGCCCAGGGACACGGTGGTGCCATCGTCGGACGCCACCAGCGGCAGCGCCTCGGCCCCCGACATCGCGTCGTCGCCCGCCCCGCCATGCAGGAAGTCGTTGCCCAGACCGCCATAGATGATGTCGTCATGATCCACCGGATCCGAGATCGCCAGATCGGTCACATCGGCGCGGTCCTGATCGGGATCGAAGGGCGACAGATGGGCATATTTGGTCAGCTCGCCCGTCACATTGATCGTGGCCTGCTGGACGTTGCCCGGCGTGGAGATGAAGGTTTCCGTGGTCGCGGCCAGCCCGTACAGGGCTTCGGCCGTGCCATTGCGCGCGGTGAACAGACGGCCGTCGTCGCCCAGCACGCCGTCGATGCCGGTGCCGCCCGAAATCCAGTCATTGCCCGTGCCGCCCATGATGTCGTCATCCTGGGCTTCGCCGAAGACCACGTCATTGCCCAGCATGGCATAGATGGTGTCATCGCCGCTTTCGCCGTGGATCTCGTCGGCCGCGCCGATATCCAGCGCTGCGCTGGTGACGTTTACCTCGGCCCCGCCGGCGGTGTAATCCAGAAGATCCATCGCGCGCGGCACGATTTTCAGCGCCGGATCATAGATGTCATAAGCGAAGGACAGATAGCTGCTGCCGCCGACACTGTTGATCCCGACCAGACGATAGATATTGCCGTTATCGCCCAGGATCGCGTCCGCATCGCGGGCGTGGATATCCGACGCCAGCGATGCCTCGTCCGTGAAGGCCGCATTCGGGACGCCGAAATTGTTGCGTTCGATCAGATCGCCCGACCCGCCGAAGATGACGTCCTGACCGTCCGGTCGCTGATTGCGGTTCGTCAGGCTGAACAGATCCGACGATCCGCCGATGATGTCGTCCTGACCCAGGTTGCCGAAGATCAGGTCGGCGCCGCCATTGCCTTCGATATAGTCGTCGCCATCCCCGGCGGTCGAGAACGACGCCTGGAACACACTTTGGTCGATCAGCCCGGCGGCGTCGCGGGCAAAGCCCACATCCGGCAGGCTGTCGGCCGGATCGAACACGTCCTCGATGCGCCCGTCACCCTGGATCACGTCATCGCCCAGCTGGCCGAAGATCATGTCGTTGTCGGTACCCCCGGCGATGTAGTCATCGCCGTAGAAGCCCGCCGTGGTGGTGTCGGTATTGTCTTCGAAGGTGATGTCGAATTCGGCCCAGTCCGGGGTCCCGTCCGGGTCGTCATAGACGCTGCCGGTGACCATGACCTCGCCCGCGATGCCCGGGGCAGAGCCCGAGATGTCATAGATCGAGGTGCCGCTGAGCGCCTTGAACCGCGGGCTGGTCACATCGCCGAACACCCGATCCAGATCGGCATTGTCGCCGATGATCAGGTCGCGTTCGCTGCCGCCGTCGATACGGTCGTCATCCGTGCCGCCGATGATCAGGTCGTCGCCCGCGCGGCCATAGATGATGTCGGCGCCGCCGATGTCGTTATCGGTGGTTTCGATCAGGTCGTCCGCGCCCAGGGTGAAGGTGATCTGCCCGTTGTCGCCATGCGCCACGTCATGACCGCTGCCGAGGTCGATCCGGTCGCCCGCCGCGCCGCCAAGGACACGGTCGCGGTTTCCGCCGGTGGTGATCACATCCGAACCGCCGATGGACGGCGCGGTGGTCTGCATGAAGGTGATGACGCCGGCGGTTGTGAACAGGATCTCACCACTGTCGCCCAGCACCAGATCCATGCCCGTGTCGCCGCCCGCATCGGTGCCCGCGTCAATCATGTCGCCTGCAGCACCGCCGATGACGATATCCGATCCGTCGCCGGTAAAGACGGTGTCCGTGCCGCCGGTGGCTTCATTGGTGCTCAAGAGCTGGATCAGCACACCGCTATCGGTGAAGTCGGCCAGCCCTTCGTCGCCCAGGACGATATCGTCGTAATTCGCAGCACCCGTACCGATGCTGTCGCCATCGGTGCCGCCAAAGACCAGATCGCTGCCGCCGCCGGTGGTGATCGTGTCCGCGCCCCCGACCCCGGTGGCCGTGGTTTCGGCATAGGTCAGAACGCCCGCGGTGGTGAAGGTCAGCGCACCATTGTCGCCAAAGACGATATCGGGGCTCACATCCGCCGGGATCAGCAGCAGCGCATCCCCGTCTTCGCCAGCGCTGATGACATCGCCGCCCGTCCCGCCGATCACAATATCGGTTTCGACGCCGGTGGAGATCACGTCCCCGCCGCCTTCGCCGGGCGAGGTCGAATAGATCAGGTCGGGTTCAGCGATATCGCCGTCCAGCACGTTGAAGTCGATCACCCCGTGATCGCCGAACACGATGTCCCGTGCCCCGGCGGTGGTGATCACATCGTTGCCGACGATCTCACCGGTCGGCTGGCCAGAGCCGTCGTAATCCACGTCGTAGTTATGGCCACCGAAGATGATGTTGCGCTCCACCGGTCCCGCGGTGTCGATCATCACATCGGTGATGATGTCCGCGCCGCCCACGGTTTCGTTGACGGTGAACACCTTCTGAACCAGATGCTGGTCGATCAGGCGCAGGGTGTCCGGAAGCAGCTCGATCACCCCGTCATCGCCGAGGATGATGTCATTGCCCTGCCCGCCGAAAATCGTGTCTTCGCCGCGCGTCTCGCGTCCGACCACAGCGGTCAGGATGCGCAGCCGCGTGTCGAGCGCGAAGGGCACGGTGTCGGGATCGAGCGTATCGGGCAATGCAGACCCCGGATCGATATCGAAGCCGCCATCGCCATAGACGTGATCGTCGCCCGCTTCGGCATGGATCGTGTCGTTGCCTTCACGGCCGGCTATCTGGTCGTCGCCCTGGCTGCCCCAGATCTGGTCGTCGCCGAAGCCGCCATCGATCACCACCCCGGCGGTGGACAGGGACGCATTGATCGTATCGGCGCCCGGGTTCAGGAAGGTCACGCCATTGCCGTTGGGTGTGTCCGAGGTGCCCGAATACCGGATCCCGTCGGCCGAGGTATCGCCGAAGATCACCAGCGGCGAGGCATCGCCGCCCCCGCCCGTGACCGTGATGTCGTCCGACCCGCCGCCGCCATGAACGATGGTGATGCCGCCATGGGTCGATCCCGCGGTCGGCGTCAGCGTGCTTTCGATCAGCACCGTGTCATCGCCGCGGCCATTCAGAACTTCGAGGATTTCAACATCGCCATAGGTGATGCCCGCGTCGAACGTCACGGTGGAGGTCGATCCGTCAGACTGCGTTTCGGTGAACTGGATCGCCTGGTTCATGCCTTCGAAGAAGACATTGGTGCCGGTGATCGTCACGGTTTCGTCGGTGTCGCTGCTGTCGTTATAGACATTGACCCGGTCGATGCCCGTGGTTTCGTCAAAGATGATGTTCACATCGTTCAGCGGCGCGTCGGTTTCCCCCGGAAGCAGGATCGCCGGTTTCAGCGAACGGTCCGCCCCGGATTCACCGCCGAGGATTTCAATCGGCCCGCGCAGACGGTTGACCAGATGCGGCTGCGGCGCGAACACCTTGCGCGGCTGATCGTTCGGGTCGGGCACGAAGCTCGGGTTGGCCTTCAGCGTCACCACCTGTTCGGTGAACCAGTTGGTGTCGTCGAACACGATGGTCGCCACACTGGTGGCGTCCACATAGGTTGTTCCGCCATCCGTCGACGCCAGAACCTGACCGTCCGGCGCCACATTCACGGTCACGATCTTGCCGGCCGCGACCGCCGTGGTCAGGCGAATGGTATAGGTATCGGTATCGGCCGGATCCAGAGCATCGACCTTGGTATCGCCGCCGGTCTCCTGCACCAAGACGCCGGGCGCATCGTTGTCATAGACCGCCACATCCACGTCGACCTGTTCGGCATTGGCATAATCCGCCCCTGCCGTCAGCACAGTGTGACGGATGATTTCGGCCACCGGGCTTTCGTCCAGCGTATCGTCGATGGCCGCGACGTTCAGAAGAACCGGCCCGGTATCGCCGGCGGCAAAGGTCAGCGTGTTGTTCGTGGCATTGAAGCGCGTATCGGCGCTGCTGATCGCAAGCTGCGCGGTGTCGAAGTCAAGCTCAATGGTCACCGCGGAAGTCGGCGCCGCGCTCAATCCGACCTCATAGCTGTCGGTCAGACCATGGGTGCTGCCTTCCAGCACCAGCAGTTCGGATTTCTGGATCACGATGGCCGGGCGTTCGTCATCAAACACGGTGACGATGACATCGGGCACATCGACCTGATCATAGGTGCCGTCGGCCGAGATGACCGAATGACTGATCGTCACGTCGCGGGTGCCTTCCGACCGCAGGTCGTCTTCGGCGCGGACCCAGACCGTCTGGGCATTCGCCGCGCCCGCGGCGGTGAAGGTCAGCGTCGCGGCATTGAGCCACTGCACATTCGGGTCGGTATTGGGGTCGGTCAGCGCAATCAGAACGCTCGCCCCGGTCACGCCCTGGGCGTTATAGAGATCCGCCTCGCCTTCGCGTTCCCGCACCAGCGTCAGCGCCGCCGACACGGTGACATAGACCGGCGCGGTCAGCGCCCCCGCCCCGGCCAGAGCGACCGTATAGCTGACCGATGCGGAATTGGCCGTGGCCTCGTCCACCACCAGATCGCCGCCGGTGTCGATCTGCACCTGGCCTTCACTGCTGTCGGCCACGTTCAGGTTCAGCCCCGGCACGAAAAGCGTATCGAAGGCGGTGTCGCGTCCGGCCACCGTCGTGTCGATGCCATGCAGCACCGCCGACGACCGGCCCTCCAGATCGCGGCTAATCACGCCCGCCGGATCCACATCCCCCGCCAGTTCGAACAGGTCATGGCCCAGACCGCCGATGATCGTATAGCCGACATCCGCCTGCGTAGAGAGCACATAGAAGGTGTCGTCGCCTTCCAGACCGTCGATCTCGATCGATTCCTCGCGGCCCGACACCTGCACGTTCAGCCCGGCACCATAGACCCCGTCTTCGGTGATCACGAAGGTGTCGTTCAGTTCGGTGCCCAGCACGACCACTTCGTCGAAGCCCGACCCGCCGTCGATATTCACCGGCGCATTGATATTGTACTTGATTTCGTCATCGCCGCTGCCGCCGAGGATCTCGGTCCCTTCAGCAATCGAATTGCCGCTGGACAGCGCGAAGGCGCGGACGATGAAATCATCGTCCCCGTCATTGCCTTCCAGCCGCACCGGCGACTTGTTGGAATAGACGGTGAAGGTGTCGTTCCCGATATCGCCCTGGATCAGCATCGGCAGCGACGCGCCGCGCGACAGGTATCCGCGCGTGGTCAGTTCGGTCGCCTGATCGAAGGCATCGAAATCGGCCACCGAGTTATAGTCGCGTTCCGACCCGTAAAGCTGACCGATCTGGAACGTATCGTCGCCTTCACCACCGTCGATGGTGGTGATCGCCGCGTTGTCATCCACGGCGACGAGGTCAGCCCCCGCCCGGGTGTTGATCTGCAGCCGTCCGTTGATCGACCGGTCATAGTTGATCCGTTCCACCGGCGTTCCGGCGGATTGACCGGCGCGGATCTCAGCCTCGGTGCCATGCAGCAACGCGACGAAGGCTGCGCCCGCGCCGTTGGTTGCATCATAGGATCCGACATTGGGCAGGTCGAATTGCGGGTTATAGGACATCCGCCGCAGCAGGAACACATCCGGGTCGGCGGTCCCGTCGATGGTCAGCACATCTTCGCCTTCCTCGGGCAGACCGCTGTCCAGAACGTTGATCACATAGTCGCGCGCCTCGGTCCCGGCCAGGCTGCCCGCTGTCTGCAGCGTGATCGCATCGGATCCCGCCTCGCCGTCGATCAGCATCGCATCGGTGGCGGTCTGGCTGGTCAGCGTGTCGATGAAGACCGTATCGTCGCCCGCGCCAAGGCGGAATTCGGTCGCGCCCGACAGAACCGCATCGCGCGCGACGATCACGTCGTCTTGCCCCGCCCCCATGTCGATCACGAGCCGCTGCGTATCCACCAGATCGCCCGGACGGATACCGCCCTGCGATGCCGGCGCCAGCACCGGCGTCGCGGCGGCGGTAATATCGCCTTCGATCAGCAGATCGTCCGCCCCGCCGCCGGCGGAGATGAGCACATAGGCCCCGGACCACAGCGACCCGGCGTCGAATTCGGCCAGATCGTTATCCGCGCCCAGCGACAGGCTCGCCCGGTCAACCGCCTGAATATCGGCGCCGCTGAAGAACGTGTCCGCGTCACTGCCCAGGCTGACGTCGATGGTATCCGCGGTGATGACGGATGCCGCCGTGATGGTGAGCACATCGACATCCGCGCCCATATCGAAGGTCAATGCCCCGACCGACGCGATGTCGCCTT
>JAGQRU010000297.1 GCA_020425105.1 Paracoccaceae bacterium | reverse complement strand
CGCCGGTTTCGTAATAGCCGGGGAAATGGTTCAGATAGGATTTCTGGAACCGGTCATCGGCGTTCCACAGGCCCGGCAGCGTGCCCGGCGGCAGCGGCAGCTTGATGGCGATGGCCCCCAGCGTGCCTGCGGGCACCGGATGGCCGCCTTCGTCCAGGATATCGACCTTGTAGCCCGGCATCGGCACGGCGGGCGACCCCGGCTTGATCGGCAATTGTTCGATGCCCAGCGGGTTCGCGGCAATGCCAAAGCCGGTTTCGGTCTGCCACCAATGGTCGATGACCGGCTTTTTCAGGTGATCCTGCGCCCAGTTCACCGTGTCCGGGTCCGCCCGTTCGCCCGCCAGGAACAGCGCCTGCAGCCCCGAGATATCGTAGCGGTGCACATGCTTGGCTTCCGGGTCGTCGCGCTTGATGGCGCGCAGCGCGGTGGGCGCGGTGAACAGGACCTTGACCTTGTGTTCCTCGACCACGCGCCAGAACGTGCCCGCATCCGGCGTGCCCACGGGCTTGCCTTCGAACACCAGCGTGGTGCAGCCCGCCAGCAGCGGCGCATAGCAGATATAGCTGTGCCCCACGACCCAGCCCACATCCGACGCGGCCCAGAAGACATCGCCCGTGGTCACGTTATAGACGTTCTTCATCGTCCACAGCAGCGCCACCATATGACCGCCATTATGGCGCACCACGCCCTTGGGCTGCCCGGTCGTGCCCGAGGTATAAAGGATATACAGCGGATCGGCCCCGCCCACCGGCACGCATTTGGCGGGCTCCGACGCCTCGGCAACCTCGGCCCAGTCGTGGTCCCGGCCCTCGACCAGCGACGCGACCGCCATGGGGCGTTGCAGGATGACGGTGAAATCGGGCTTGTGGGACGAGATCTCGATCGCGTGGTCCAGCAGGGGTTTGTATTCGACCACCCGCCCCGGTTCGATCCCGCACGACGCCGCGATGATCGCCTTGGGCTTTGCGTCCTCGATCCGCACCGCCAGCTCATGCGCCGCGAAGCCGCCGAACACCACCGAATGCACGGCGCCGATACGCGCGCAGGCCAGCATCGCCTCCAGAGCCTCGGGCACCATCGGCATATAGATCACGACGCGGTCGCCCTTGCTCACCCCGCGCTCCGCCAGCGCACCGGCCAGATTGGCCACCTTTTGCTGCAACTCGGCATAGGTGATCTTGGTCTTGCTGTCGGTCACCGGGCTGTCATGGATGATCGCCACCTGATCGCCGCGGCCGGCTTCCACATGACGGTCCACCGCGTTCCAGCAGGTGTTGGTGCTGGCATCGGAAAACCAGCGGTAAAACGGCGCCTTGCTGTCATCCAGCGCCTTTGTCGGACTGGTGAACCAGTCGACCGTCTGGGCAGCGTCCATCCAGAAACCTTCCGGGTCGCGTTCCCATGCGCCGTAAACGTCCTTGTAGGTGGTCATATGTCTTTATCCTCCGAGATTTGGCCGCGCCGGATGTCCGGTCCGACGCGATGTTGGTGTCCGTGCGATGCGATCAGGCGTAGGCCGAGACCGGCGTGCGCGCCAAAGCCGCGATGTTGAGAAGCCCGCGCGCGGTGATCGACGGGCTGACGATCTGCACCCGGTTGCCCATGCCCATCAGGATCGGTCCGATCTCGATCCCGCTGGCCAGTTGCTTGAGCAGATTGCGCGCCCCCGACGCCGCATCCACATTGGCGAAGATCAGGCAGTTGGCCGCCCCGTTCAGGCGCGACTGGCGGATCACCGTTTCGCGCAGTTTCGGGTTCAGCGCGTGATCGGCATGCATTTCGCCGTCATATTCGAAATCCACGCCCATCTCGTCGAGCATCCGCAGCGCCTCGCGCATGACCGGCCCCGACCCGGTTTTCAGCGTGCCATAGACCGAATGGCTCATCAGCGCGATTTTCGGTTCGATGCCGAAGCGGCGGATATGGCGCGCCGCCGCCACGCAGGTTTCGGCGATGTGATGGGCTTCGGGTTCCAGATGCACCTGACTGTCGCCGATGAACAACGGCCCCTGTTCCAGGATCAGCGCCGACAGCGCCCCCACCGGATGCAGCCGCCCGCCCCGGTCGTCGGTCAGCCCGCCCAGGATCTTGTTGGCGTAATTCAGGTGCCAGCGGTAATCGCCCTCCACGCCGCAGATCAGCGCATCCGCATGGCCCAGCCGCACGGCGATGGCGCCGATGGCGGTGGTGTTGGTGCGCATCACCGTCTGCGCCAGCCCCGGGGACACCCCGTCGCGTTCGGTCAGATCCAGATAGGTCTCCCAATACTCGCGATAGCGCGGGTCGTTGGCCGGGTCGATCACCTGCACATCGCGGTCGATGCGATAGGGCAGCCCGTCGCGGTCGATCCGCGCCCGGATGACATCCGGCCGGCCGATCAGGATCGGGTTGTCGATCCCTTCCTCGATCATCGACTGGATCGCGCGCAGGACGCGCATGTCCTCGCCCTCGGCAAAGATCACCCGGCGGTCGCTGCGGCCCACGGCATCGAAGACCGGGCGCATCAGCATCGCGGTCCTGAACACGTTGCCGTCCAGCCGTTCGCGATATTCGGCCACATCCAGCGGCCGCGCGGCCACGCCGCTGTCGATCGCCGCCTGTGCCACCGCGCTGGCCACCGTGGACAGAAGCCGCGGGTCGAAGGGTTTGGGGATCAGGTATTCGCGCCCGAACACCATCCGTTCGCCCTGATAGGCCATCGCCGCTTCGGCCGAGGACGTCTTGCGCGCCAGATCCGCCAGCGCCCGGGCGCAGGCGACCTTCATCTCTTCGTTGATCTGCGTCGCGCCCACATCCAGCGCGCCCCGGAAGATGA
>JAGQRU010000296.1 GCA_020425105.1 Paracoccaceae bacterium | reverse complement strand
TGGGCGGGCAGGACGACCAGATCTTCGACGGCGGCTCCTTCGCGCTGAACCCGGGCGGGGCGCTGGCGGTGCAGCTTCCGCTCTTCGACGAGGCGGTGGTGCATGTCGATCTGGAACGCGGCGAGCGCGGCTGGCGGGTGATCGAGGGCGATCTGGCCAGCCACCCCGACGAGTTCGAGCAGGATTACCGCGTGATGGTGCAGGGCCTGCGCGACTACATGGCCAAGACGGGTTTCGGCAAGGTGCTGCTGGGCCTCTCGGGCGGCGTGGATTCGGCGATCGTCGCCTCGGTGGCGGTGGATGCGCTGGGCGCCGGGAACGTGCGCTGCGTGATGCTGCCTTCGGAATACACCTCGGCCGAGTCGCTGGAGGACGCCCGGGCGGTGGCCGAACGGCTGGGGGTGCGCTATGACACCATCCCGATCACCGGCCCGCGGAATGCGGTGACCGAAGCGCTTGCACCGGTCTTTGCCGGAACCAGACCCGACCTGACCGAAGAAAACATCCAGTCCCGCCTGCGCGGGCTGCTGCTGATGGCGCTGTCCAACAAGTTCGGGGAAATGCTGCTGACAACGGGCAACAAGTCCGAAGTCGCGGTCGGCTATGCCACGATCTATGGCGATATGGCGGGTGGGTACAATCCGATCAAGGATCTGTACAAGACCCGGGTCTTTGCCATGTGCCGCTGGCGGAACGCGCATCATGCCGACTGGATGCGCGCGCCTGCGGGCGTGGTGATCCCGCCGCGGGTGATCGACAAGCCCCCCAGTGCGGAACTGCGCGCCGATCAGAAGGACGAAGACAGCCTGCCGCCCTATGAGGTGCTGGACCGGATCCTTGAAATGCTGGTGGACGAAGATGCCTCGGTCGCGGAAATCGTGGCGTCCGGGTTCGACCGCAATACGGTCAAGCGCATCGAGCATCTGGTCTATATCAGCGAGTACAAGCGCCACCAGGCCGCCCCGGGGGTCCGGCTGTCGAAGCGATCGTTCTGGCTCGACCGGCGCTATCCCATCGTCAACCGCTGGCGCGACAAGGGCTGATTTCGCCCCAAAAAATGGCGTCTGCTGCGCGCCTGGCGGTGTATGGCAAAAGCCGGGCTCGGGGGCGGCGCACCGCCCCCGGCGTTCGCGCGATCCTAGCCGCGGGCGCGCAGGCGGCGCAGCCCGGCGAGACCCGCCAGACCGCCCATCAGCAGCAGCGCGCTGGCCGGAAGCGGCACCTGCGGTACCTTCGGGCCGGATCGCGCGATGCTGACATCGTCGATGGCCGGGCCGTAGGCGCCGTTGTCGAGGCTGGTGAAGGTCAAGGTTTCGGACGGCGCATCGGCGATGAAGGTGAAGGTGCGATAGGCCCAGTTCATGTTAACGAAGCTGTTGCCCGTCACGTCATAGGTGTAGTCGGCGTTCTCGTTGCCGACGGCGACATTCAGCGCTTTTATGGTCGGCCCCCCGCCGGGATTGCCCGACAGCGCGAAGGTCACATCATAGCTGGTGCCGACCACAAGGCTCATCAGCACCTGTGCAAGACTGCCTGGACTGGAGCCGTTCAGGTCCACGCTGCGCGCGCCTTCGGCCGGGGTCCAGAGCGTGGAGATCCAGTCCACGGCGCTGCCGCCGACGGTCCATCCAGTGATCGACATGTCGCCGTTTCCGCGCGGCAGGAAGCCGCCGAAGACGATGGTCGAATCCTCTTCGAACCCGCCATTGGTGATGGATGCGGCCTGTGCGCCCGTCCCGGCGCCGATGGCCAGCCCCATTGCGGCGATGGCTGCTGCTGTAAATTTGGTCATGCTTTCCCCCTCCTGCCGAAAAAGTTAACTAAACGTAAACTACGCGAGGAGGGTGGATTTGCCAAAATCATTTTGGCGGGGTCCGCGTGCCGACCGGCGGCAGCGCCGCGCCGCGCGCTGACCGCGGGACTGTCAGACGCTTCGGGCATCCGAGGCGCGGCGGCGGAGGCGGCGGACCGCCTCCGGCCAAATTTCGATGTCAGCCCCGCGCGCGGTGGCGGCGCAGTCCGGCAAGGCCCGCCAGCCCGCCCATCAGCAGCACCGCGCTGGCCGGAAGCGGCACCTGCGGTACCGTCGGGCCGGACCGCGCGATGCTGACATCGTCGAGCGCCGGGCCATAGGCGGTATTGTTGAGGCTGGTGAAGGTCAGCGTTTCCGAAGCGGCATCGGCGACGAAGCTGAAGGTCCGATAGACCCAGTTCATGTTGGCGGTGCTGTTGCCGGTCACGTCATAGGTAAAGTCGGCGTTTTCGTTGCCGACGGAGACGTTGACTGTCTTGACCGCCGGCCCCCCGGCGGGATTGCCCGACAGCGCGAAAGTCACGTCATAGCTGGTGCCGATCACGAGGCTCATCAGAACCTGTGCCAGGCTGCCAGCGCTGGTGGCGCTCAGATCGACGCTGCGCGCGCCATCGGCGGGTGTCCAATAGCTGCCGATCCAGTCCACGGCGCTGCCGCCGACGGTCCAGCCGGTAATCGACATGTCGCCGTTGCCGAGCGTCCGGAAGCTGCCGACGCCGATCCCGGAATCTTCTTCGAAACTGCCATTGGTAATGGATGCTGCGTGTGCGCCCGTGCCGACGCTCAGCACCAGGGCGGTCAGAGCCGCCGCTGAAAATTTGTTCATCTGTTTCCCCCTGCTACCAGAAATTAACTATGCGTAAACTATCGGGGGCGCTGGAGGGCCGCAAAAGCATTTTCAACTATACGTTAATCTGCAACTTCCGGTCGAAGGCCTGGTCACATGACGAAGGCAAGCAGGCGACCGCAAAGCAGCGCGGCAAGCCAGCAGAACAGCGATAGCGCTGCGTGCCGGCGCAGCGTCGCGGTGGGCGCGCGGTCGAGCCAGAGCCCGTGGCGCAGGTGAAGCCGCAGGGCGGCGGCGGTGCCGGTCAGGACCAGCGCCAGCTTGACCGCCAGAAGCGGCTGCGCGCCATAGTCGGTCGCGCGGACGGCAAACAGCAGCGCTCCCATGACCATTGCAAGGCACAGCCCGGCGGCGGCCATGGGCGACAGCACCCGGGTCAGGGCGCTGCGGTCGATGCGCGGCCACAGCCCCAGAAGGCGCAGGTTCAGCGGCACAATCCCGCCCACCAGCAGCGCCACCCCAAGGATATGGGCGGCGTTGACACAGGCATAGGTCCAGCGGCCCTGGCGCAGGACCTGCGCCGCGCCGCTGGTTTCCAGCGCTGTCAGCAGATCGGCGATCAGTTGCGTCCCGGATAGAGGTCGAATTCCCGGTCGCCGAGATGGAGCCGTTCGGCCTTCATCTTCTTGTCGTCGATATCGGCGGAGGGTTCGCCCTGAATGCGGATTTCCACTCCCGGCGCCAGATCGCCATCGCGCAGCCCGGCGCGTTCGTTGCGCCAGGGTTGTCCGACCTCAACCATCCAGGTTTCACCATCTGCGTCCACGGTCAGCACCCCGTGCGGGTTGCCCAGCCGGGCCGAGACGATGATGCCTGTCAGTTCGATATTGCCGCCCGTGGTCCAGGCCCACCCGTGATGGGCGGCGGCGGGCAGGGCGGTGGCCAGCGCCAGCAGGGCGGGGATCAGGATCCGTCGGGTCATGGGGGGCTCCTCAGGTCAGGTGCCGCACAGTCTAGCACGCCCGGGCGCGTCCCGGCGGGCAATTGCCCACCGCACACGCAAGCGTTATCGGTTCACTTTTTGTTCGCTCTTTTCGATTGGAGACTCGCTGCCGATCCCCTAGGTTAAGCGCGTATTACCGAGGTGGGTCATGGCCGAGCTGAAAAAGATCGAGGTGCGCGGGGCGCGCGAGCACAATCTGAAAAACATCGACGTGGATATTCCGCGCGATGAGCTTGTGGTGATCACCGGCCTGTCGGG
>JAGQRU010000295.1 GCA_020425105.1 Paracoccaceae bacterium | reverse complement strand
GGCGAGATCTTCATGCGCGGCAACAACGTCATGAAGGGCTATCTGAAGAACCCGTCGGCCACCGAGAAGTCGTTCAAGGGCGGCTGGTTCGCATCCGGAGATCTGGGGGTCATGCATCCCGACGGCTATGTGGAGCTGAAGGACCGGTCCAAGGACATCATCATTTCCGGCGGCGAGAACATCTCGTCGGTGGAGGTCGAGGATGTGCTCTACAAACATCCCGGTGTGATGGAAGCCGCCGTGGTTGCCCGGCCGGACGAAAAATGGGGTGAAACGCCCTGTGCCTTCGTCGAACTGCGCCCCGGCGCCGAAGTGTCCGATACCGACCTGATCGCCTTCTGCCGCCAGAACATGGCGCATTTCAAGGCCCCCCGCACGATCGTGTTCGGCGAATTGCCCAAGACGTCCACGGGCAAAGTGCAGAAGTTCATGCTGCGCGACCGCGCACGCGAGCTTTAAGCCGTCTGCCGGCCTCAGGGGCGGGGTCTTCCCTCCGCCCCGGCCGGTCGCCCGCCAGTTTGTGTTCCCCCAAAGAATACCTCCGGCTTCGGCCGGCTGGCGGGCTGATCGCAAGACCCAAAAAAGGATCCGAAAATGCAGATCTATAAACGAGTTGATGGCGAGGAACAGCCATACTGGCCGCTTGGCCCCTTCCACGTACGCCTGCCCTTTGTCCATTATCGCTGGGAGCTGGCCGAGAGCATTCAGGCCCTGATCATGTTCGTGGTCGGCTTGGCGATGATCCCGCTGCTGCAGAAATATCTGGGCCTGCCCTATGACGTGGCACTGGCCTATGTTTTCGTTGGCGGCGTGGGCTACATGCTGCCGGCGCTGCTGGGCGTACCGCTGGTCCCCGGCTGGATCACCCCGGCCATTCCGGTCGTCATCCTGTTTCTTGGCGGGTTCGAACCTGGGCCCGAAGCCATTCAGGCCATGTTCGCGCTGCAGATCATCGTCTTTCTGGTCTTCCTGATCCTCGGCATTACCCGCATGGGATCGAAGCTGGTGGACTGGATCCCCAATTCGCTGAAAAACGGCGTCATCATCGGCGCGGGCATCGCGGCGCTTCTGGGCGAGCTGAAGGAAGGCGGCCGTGTCGACGGAACGCCGATCTCGCTCATCGCCGGGTCGGCGCTGGCCATCTATCTGATGTTCTCGGTCTCCTTCAAAGGCGCCTGCGAAAAGTATAAACTGGCCAAGCAGATCGCCGATTTCGGCATGGTCCCGGCGATGATCTTCGCCATGGTCGTCGGCTGGGTCGTCGGCGAATACCCGGTTCCCGACATCAAATGGGGCATCACCCATCCGGACTTCGCCCAGATGTGGAACTACCTGCCCTTCTCGGTCGGTTTCCCGTCGTGGGAAGTCTATCTGATCGCCATCCCCACCGCGCTGATCGCCTATGTGATTGCCTTCGGCGACATCATCGTGGGCTTCGTGCTGATCGACCGTGTGGACCATCTGCGCAAGGATGAAGCGGTCAACGACGATGTGGACCGGATCCACTATGTCACCGCGCTTCGCAATGCCATCCACGCCTTCTTCGCCCCCTGGCCGGGGCTGGCCGGGCCGCTCTGGACCGCTGCGCATGCCACCGTTGCCGAACGCTATGGCAAGGGCAAGGAGGCGATGGAATCCATGTATAGCGGCGCGGGCACCTTCTGGATTGCGGGTTTCCTGGCGCTCTTCGTGCTGCCGCTGGTGACTCTGTTCCAGCCTGTCCTGCCCATCGCCCTGTCACTGACCCTGATCCTGACCGGATATATCTGTATCATGGTGGGGATGGAGCAGCTGAAGAACAACACCGAACGGGGCGTTGCCGCGCTCGTCGCTGTGGTTCTGGCCATGCCGGACCCGAAATCCACGGTCTACGCCGTGATTGTCGGTGTCGCCCTGCACTTCCTGGTCGAACGGAAAAACGTCTTCCGCCGGGATGCGCCGGAAGAGGTTCCGGCCGCAGCAGACACCGCGGGAGAGTGAGATGACTATGCATAGCACCATGAAAACCCGCCTGCTGCCCGCGTTGACCGCGCTGACCGTCTGCCTGGCGCCGATGGCCCAGGCCGCCGGCGGCGCAACCCCGGACGAAATCGTCGCCAAGGTCAAGGAAGCGGCCGCGATGCTGGCGCGGGACGGCGCCGCCGGACTGGCACAGATCAACGATCCCGGCGGCGAATGGGTGTGGAAAGACACCTATGTCTTCGCGCTCGATTGCAGCGACAAATCTGTGGTTGCCCATCCGGTGCAGCCGGAACTGATCGGGCGCAGCCTGACCGACATCAAGGACAGCAAGGGGAACGAATTCCTCGTCTATATGTGTCTGGCCAGCAAGGTGCCCGGCGGGGGATGGGTCGAATACTGGTGGCCGATCCCCGGCATGGGCGCCGATCAGGCGGTCCGCAAGATCAGCTTCATTCAGCAGGTCGAAGGCACCCCCTATCAGGTTGCCGCCGGCGTCTATGATGAAACCGTCAGCTTGTGGACACTGAACGAAAGTTCCCGCTGACCGCCCGAAGCCAAGGCGGCGGGCAACCGCCAGAGGCGGGCGCAACAGCGCCCGCCGCGCCGCCGGCTCAATTCGCAAGAAGGTGACAGAAGATGAAGATCCTAGTGCCCGTCAAACGGGTCATTGACTATAACGTCAAACCCCGCGTCAAACCCGACGGCTCAGGCGTTGATCTGGCCAATGTTAAGATGTCGATGAACCCGTTTGACGAGAT
>JAGQRU010000039.1 GCA_020425105.1 Paracoccaceae bacterium | reverse complement strand
GGGTGTGCCACGGCGCTTCATCGGCTCATCTCCGGCGCATCATCGTGATCGGCGCGCTGGGAGTGGCGATGCCGGGCCGGGCACCGGGCCTCGATCACGAACAGGAGGGCGCGGGCGTCGCGTCGCTCGGCCTCGGTCTCGCCATGCGCGCTCAGCACATTGCAGGCGAGCCGGACGAGATGATCCGAATGATGCGCAACGTCGGCGATGACGGCGCGCGCCTCCTGCGAACGCTCGTCGATCCAGTCCTGGCGCGCCTGTTCGCGCTGATGATGCTTGCGGTAGGGCAGAGGGATGCTCATCGGCGGCCTCCCGCACGCCGTGGGGCCGCGTGTTTTGCAGTGGCTTTGCGCTCCTGTTCCTGCTCCAGCAGCCAGGCGCGCACAGTCTCCCTACGGTAGAGAACCTTTCGTCCCACGAGTGTTGGGGCAGGGCCAACGCGCCTTGCATCCCAGCGGGAAAGCGTCTCGGCCGTAAGGCCAAGTTCGGCGGCCAATTCGGCGCGGGTCATCCAGTCCGACAGCATCGGTTTGACGCTGTCGTCATCCAATGTTTCGGCCAATTCGAGGTCCGACATCTGCATCTCCTTGCGATTCCGGGGGCCAATCCCCGGGCGCCGCGAAGAAAGCAGACGCATCCCACCGGAATTCAGGAATAAACCGGAACAAATAGGCGCATGATTATTCCTGTTGTTTTAACCCAGCTTATTCACCGAATACGCGCTTTCAGTCGGCTCGGGAGCGGGTCGGGGATGGTTTCGACCTCTTTTGCGGATTTGGGACGGCGTCGAGGGATGGCAGCGGGGTCATTCAGGCGGCAGACGGGTGATTTTTTCTGGCTCCCGCGTTGCTGTGGCACCGTGCGCGCAGGGCGTTCAGGCGCCCATGGGCGTCGTGGGTTTCCGGGCAGGCGCGGCTCCAGGCCGTTACGGGTCGGCCCATTGCAGAGCCATGAGCCGGGGCCAGAGCACAGCCCAGAACGGGGCCGCGGCGGAGGAGAGCGTCAGGGTCATGCGCCTGGCGGAGACAACAAGCCGTGCTCCGGCGCGCAGGACCCTCTCGCGCAGGCGGCGCAGGCTCCATCCGGTTCCGGTCGCCTTCTCCATGGCCCGACGGGCGATGTGCATGGCTTGATAGGCGAGGCAGGCGATGAGCAGGCGCACCTCGTTGCAGGCGAAGGCATCGATGGCAGGGGTTCTGGATTTCGGCGCCTTGCCGCGCAGATGCGATTTCGCACGGTTGGTCGATGATAGCGCCGGGGCCAGCACATCCTTCAACTCGCCCATGTGGCCCTCGGCCTTGCCCCGTTCGCGATAATGCGCCAGCACCTCGTGACAGAGTTTCTCGGTCCAGGGCAGCGACGTGACAAGGAAGAACCGATCAAGCAGCAAATCGCCCTCGCGTTCCTTGACGACAAGGATTACCCGCCTCGGTTTGTCCCAACTGTCGGCCTTGTAGCGCAACTCGCGCAGCCAGGTCCTCGGCTGCACAGGTCTGCGGCCGACCGGGCGGACCATGTGGGGTTCGGCCAGCCGGTCCAGCACCGGGTTGGCGCGCAGGCGCGAGACGTAGTCGATGCCCCGCGCTTCCAAACCGGCCAACAGCCCCGCCGAGGGGAAGCCCGCGTCGATCCGAACCATGGCGACGTCACAAAAGCTCTTTCGGGCGCGGTCGACCACGTCGAGGATCACATCGAGCGCGCCGTCGGCGGTGCCGACATTGCCCGCCCGCAGCCGCGCATCCAGCATGTCGCCGGTTTCCGCGATCGAGGTGATCAACGGGTGGTAAATCCGGGCATTGTAGTGGCCATTCCACTCCGCCCTCGGCTGGTGGCCATGCACCTCGATGGGGGCGCTGTCGACATCCAGCGTGACAGATCGCAGCCGTCGATCTTTCCGCTCGGCCTTGATCCCGCGGCCCGCCATTTCCAGCACCGCTTCGCGCAAGACCTTGAGATTGGCAGGGGTGGCCATCAAGGCCGTGAACCGCGACAGGGTCGGCTGCGAGGCAAGCCCTGGCCCCTCCAGCGGGGTCAGTCCGGCTGCCGAACTGGTGGCCAGACGGAAAGCAGGATCATGGCGCAATGCGTCGGCATCGTCGTGGTCACGCCAGCCCTGCGCCGCCAGCAGCACAGAGGTGCGGATCAACGAGGCGAGATCGTGGGTAACATCGACCTTGCTGCGCGGGTCATTCAAACGCGACGTCATCCACGACACGATGCCGCTGCGTTCCAGCACCTCGCGCAAGAGTACCGCCCCAGGGTCGCCGGTCAGGCGGTCCGCTCGGCTTTCGACCCGCAGCGACCTGTTGAAACCCGGAATGACCGATTGTAGCGTTTCACCCATGCGTGCGTCCGAAGCTGCCTGCGGTTTTTGTGTAGCAGCTTGAATCTAAAGCGCTTTCAGGCGCACGCAACCGCTACGGTCCGACTTCGGTGAATAAGCCGGGTTTAAATCAACGGGTTATGCGATTTCCGGAGCAGTGCGCCCCGGTTTGGTCACAGTGGGTGTTCGGGACGCACCCACCACCATCGACTGCATTCCGACGCATGGGCTGACCTTCAACGGATCGAGCATGCCTTTGCGTGCCCTGCACTGTGTCGCCATGTAGATCGGATGATCGGCACCCGGATCGGTACTGCGCGCCGTGCGTCGATCCCGCCTGACAATCATGCGCAGTGATTTTCGCAACCCAAAGTTGATCATGCGTCTCCGATCCGGAGTGTGCTCCTCGGGCCTTCACGCACCGCAAAAGAGGTTCCTGACCGCAGCGCCGTGCAACGCGGCCCGATGGCTTTCGACATCGGGCCGGCATCGCATGGGCGGGCCGGCACGCAGAACCCGCGATGCCTTGACTTGCTGAGTGCAGCGGCGTCGCGGTGCATGAGGACACTGACATGCCAAAGATATCGAAGGCATTTTTCTATCTGACTGAACTGCCGTGTCGCTGGGGGCGCAGCCTCCCCGAGATCGGGGGCTGGGCGCTTGCTGGCCGTTTGAACATGATGGTGCCTATCTCGCCGGTGAAATGCGGCGACCAGAGGCTGACTGGCATCGTGCGTGTCCCTGCTGAGGATGTCGCGCGGTTGTTCCAGCCGGACAGTCTCGTTCATCATGCATACGCGGTCTTGCGGTTCATTCCGGCTGACGCGCTCGAGCCGGTACTGGTGACTGAACCCGCTGGTGGCATCGAGATCCGGCTCGGTGATCTTCTGCTCGATGCAGATGAGGTCGCCGAGTTCGAACAGGTCAACGATCTGCTCAGTATCGGCAGGCGCAAGGCACAGACCAAGACGGGCCAAGGCCGACCGCCAGTTTACGAATGGGAAGACATGCTGGTGGATGTGGTGATCGATCTGGCCGCGAAAGGTCTGCCAGCAAGGCAGGACGATTTCGTCCAGCTGATCCTGGATTGGTTCACCGAGAACAGCGCAGACGGCAAGGTGCCGGACGTCAGCACGGTGCGCAAACGCTGTGCCCGGATCTGGTGGCGTCTGCAGGATCGGCTCTGATCCATATCCCAGAGGGCTGCGGTCACGCAGTCCTCGACCCTTGATCGCGCGAATGCACAAGTTTGGGGCGCGCGCCGATGATGGCGGCAACCGCATTGACCCCTTCGCGCAGCGGCGAGTCCATCAGATGAGCATAGCGCTGGGTCGTGGTCATCTGCGTGTGCCCCAGAAGCCGACCGATCATTTCCAGCGAGGCACCGCCGCTCACCAGGAGCGACGCAAAGGTGTGGCGCAGATCATGGATGCGCACACCCTCAATTCCGGCTTCCTTCTGCATCTTGAGCCAGAAACGGCGGATTTCCTTCACCGGCTGGCCTGGCTTGTCGCCCGGGAACAGCCATGGGCAACCACTGGGCACCACCAACCGCTGCTGGCGCACCAGCTGCGCGACGTCGGCGGAAATGGGTATGCGGTGTATCTTGCGCTGTTTTGTCGTCGCGGCGGGCTTGGACCAGCTGCCGAACTCCAGATTGAAATCTTCGAACCGTGCTGTGCGCACCTCACCCACGCGTGCGCCGGTGAGCATGCACATGCGGATCACCGCCGCGCCGCGCTGGTCTTCAGCGCGCTCCAGTGCCTCGGCGAGCCGCTTGATCTCGGCGAGGCTAAGGAAGCGTTCGCGGCAGTTTTCGGGGCGCTGGTAGAACTTCTGTGCCGGATTGTCGCTGCGCCATTCCCATTCAATCGCCAGATTGAACATCTTGCGCAGGACCTGCCCGAGCCGATTGGCGCGGATAGGTGTCGGTTTCGCGCCTTGCAGCTTGCGCGCGCGGTTGTTCGGCTTCTTCTTGTGCGGACGGGACCGACCCTTGGCGACCTCGTTGAGCAGCAGCGCGACATCCTGTTTCGTGATTTCCGTTACAAGCCGCGTCCCCCAGGCGGGCTCCACCATCTTGCGCATCATCGATGTGTGGTCGGCCTGCGAGCGCGGGGCCAGGCGCGGCAGATGCTCTTGGATGTAGCGAACGATCAGGTCACACACTGTGGGTGCCACACGTTGCAGATCGCGCGCTGCATGGGGGTCGATCCCTGCATCAACCTGTCGCCGCAGTTCCTTGGCCCGATCGCGCGCGGCCACGACCGTCCATTCTGGCCATGGGCCGATCCGATAACGCCGCTGCCGCCCGTTGATGCGATAGTCCATCGTGAAGGCGCGGCTGCCCGAACGATAGATGCGGATCGCAAAACCCGCGATCTCGCTGTCCGAGATCAGATAGTCGCGCCCGGGCTTTGGCGTGGCTTCCCGGACAATTTTCTCATTCAATTTCAATCGACTGCTCATTCGACCCCCTGTCTTGAAATCTGTCATGAGGCGTAGATTCGTGCCTCAATCAAGTTCAAGCACGGCGGGTCTTCCGGAATTCAGGAGTAAACCGGAAGAAAGACGGCGAGGATTATTCCGGATGGGGGTTTTCGAGCCGAACGGCGCTGGAACAGCCGGAAAATGCTCCACAGCTGATGCACGGGGCAGGCCAGTCGGCAGGGTGAAAAGTTCAGAGGGCGAGGGGGCTGACAGAGGGTTTTCCGCTTGTCCTGATGCGATTATCGTGATCCACATCGCCCGAGTTTACGTCAGCAATACGTCAACCAACGTATCACATGCCATCGCCTGCTGGTGCCGTCTCAACGCGGCGGAACACAGTGAATGTCGGGAGCCGAATTGGTGTGATTTCAAAGGCTTGGCACTAAGTGCTTGAAAAACAAAGAATCAATAAAATCAAGGGGTTGCGGCTCATAACCTGAAGGCCGCAGGTTCAA
>JAGQRU010000038.1 GCA_020425105.1 Paracoccaceae bacterium | reverse complement strand
ACCTGCGACGGGTTCTTCTATCGCGGGCAGGAGGTCGTGGTGGTCGGCGGCGGCAACACCGCCGTTGAAGAGGCGCTGTTTCTGACCAATTTCGCGTCGAAGGTCACCCTGATCCACCGCCGCGACAGCCTGCGGTCGGAAAAGATCCTGCAGGACCGTCTGTTCAAGAACCCCAAGATCGAAGTGCTTTGGGACCATGCCATCGACACCATCGAAGGGTCCACCGATCCTCTGGGGGTCGAACTGGTCCGCGCCAAACATGTAACGACCGGAGAGATCACCGAAATTCCCTGTTCCGGGGTCTTTATCGCGATCGGTCATGCACCGGCATCCGAACTGGTCAAGGACCAGCTTGAAACCCATATGGGCGGCTATGTGGTCACCAAACCCGACAGCACCGCGACGTCGGTGCCGGGTGTGTTCGCGGCGGGCGACCTGACCGATCACGTCTTCCGGCAGGCGGTCACCAGCGCGGGCATGGGGTGTATGGCGGCGCTGGAAGCGGAACGGTTTCTGGCCGAAACGGACCAGTAATCCCATCGGAGGCGGCTTCGGCTACGCTCCATTAAGCGAGTGGCACCATGTCATTTGACTTGCAGTCCCGGACGGGGCACTTCGGCCCCATGACACGGGATCCGCATGTAGTCTCAGCCGATCAGGACCTGGATCCCCGCTCGCATTCGGCGTGGGCCGCGCGGGCCGTGCTGGCGGTTGCCGTGGCGGCCGGCCTGACGGGTGCGGTGCATGCCGCATCGCTTATTCCCGAAGAAAGCTATTGTGAATTCGGATGTGACATCCCGGAATTCGGGGTGCTGGCCCCCGCCGGGGAAGAGCCCTTGCCCGAGATCGAAAACCCGCTGCGGCTGATTTCACCCTTTCAGGATTTCATCAGCGATTTCCGCAAGCTCGACAGCGATCTCGACAGCGAATGGCGCAATGACGACCCCAAGGGCGCGCGCTAGGCGCGCGCCTCAGTGGACGTTGACCGGGGTCATGTCGTTCTGACGGGCCAGCGCGAAGGCCAGCTTCCGGTCGCGCACCAGCGCGAGCCTGTCGCCGTTGGGGGAATGGACGGCGAAGATATTCGGCGCGTCGCCCAGTTGGGCGCGCACGTCCGCCGGCAGGTCTTTGGCCGCCACCGGGCGGACATAGACGATGCGGTTTTCCGTCAGAGTGGCATCGATATCAAAAGGCGTGTTCACAGGGGGCCTCCTTTACTGATCTCAATCCGCTGCAGGATGGATTCCGGTGCAGCCCGGCGCAGGTCGATATGCAACAGACCGTTTTCCATACAGGCCCCGTCCACTTCGACCCCATCGGCCAGAACGAAGCTGCGCTGAAACTGGCGCGCCGCGATCCCGCGATGCAGGAAGGTCCGGTCGGCGCCGTCATCGGTTTGCTTGCCCCGCACGACAAGCTGGCGGTTTTCCACGGTGATCGACAGATCGTCTTCGCGAAAGCCCGCCACGGCCAGCGTGATGCGATAGGAGGTTTCCGAGCTTTGCTCGATATTATAGGGGGGATAGCCATCGTTGCCCGTCTTGGCGGTATGTTCCACCAGGCGTTCAAGCTGTTCGAATCCCAAAAGGAACGGATGGGTTCCCAGTGTCAGTTTCGTCATGGACACGTCCTTGGAGAAGCGACTGTGTAAAGATGCCCCTGTTGCGGCGGCACTGGATAAAATATGGGCACCGGCAGGGGATCTTGCAAGCGGTGGCCGCGCGGCGCGGGTTTTCAGACCGCTGAAATGTCGATATGTTTTGATCGATCGGGGTGGCTTCAGTACAGGAATGCGATGAACGCTTTCGGCGAAATGACGCATAACGAAGTGTTGCGGGTGAAACTTGAGGTTCTGAGGCGCGAACATCGCGACCTTGACGATGCCATCCATGCGCTGGAGGCATCGGCGCGGGCCGACCACCTGACCGTGCGGCGGCTCAAGAAGCAGAAACTTTCGCTGAAAGAGCGGATCACCCGGATCGAAGACGACTTACTTCCCGACATCATCGCCTGATCCGCCCCGCGGGCGATTGCCTGTGCCGGTGCAGGCGGTATAGTCCCGGGCTTTGATGCGCCGGCCCGCGCCGGCAGGACCATGCACGAGGTGCCCCATGTCGCAAATCAAGGTCGGGATCATCATGGGAAGCCAGTCCGACTGGCCCACCATGAAAGAAGCCGCCAAGATTCTTGACGAACTCGACATCCCCCACGAATGCAAGATCGTGTCGGCGCATCGTACGCCCGACCGCTTGTGGGCCTATGGCAAGACCGCTGCCGACCGGGGGCTGCACGCGATCATTGCGGGCGCGGGCGGCGCGGCGCATCTGCCGGGCATGGTCGCGTCGAAGACCCGCGTGCCGGTGATCGGTGTGCCGGTGCAGACCCGGGCGCTGAACGGGGTGGATTCGCTTTATTCCATCGTCCAGATGCCCAAGGGTTTTCCCGTGGCCACCATGGCGATCGGCGCTGCCGGTGCGGCCAATGCCGGGCTTATGGCTGCTGCGATTCTGGCCACGACCGACCCGGCGCTGGCACAGCGGCTGGATGACTGGCGTGCCGCCCTGTCGGCGTCGATCCCCGAGGAACCTATCGATGACTGACCCATTGGCGCCCGGCAGCACCATCGGCATTCTGGGCGGCGGTCAGCTGGGCCGCATGCTGGCCCTGGCGGCGGCCCGTCTGGGGCTGAAGGCGCATATCTACGATCCGGCTGCGGGCGGTCCGGCCGAACAGGTGGCCGACCGCACCACGGTTGCGGCCTATGACGATGCCGCGGCGCTGCAGGCTTTCGCGCGGGCCGTCGATGTGGTGACCTACGAATTCGAAAACATCCCCACCTCGGCGCTGGACCTGCTGGAGCAGCACCGGCCGATCCGTCCGACGCGGCGGGCCTTGGCGGTGTCGCAGGACCGGCTGACCGAAAAGACCTTTCTTCAGGATCTGGGGCTGGAGGTCGCCCCCTTCGCGGCGGTGGACAGCGCCGCGGATCTTGATGCCGCGCTGGCCCGGATCGGCGCGCCCGCCATTCTGAAGACCCGCCGCTTCGGGTATGACGGCAAGGGGCAGGCGCGGATCATGGCGCCCGGCGATGCCGCCGCCGCCTGGGCCGCGATGGCCGATGCGCCGTCGGTTCTGGAAGGCTTTGTCCGCTTCAGCCATGAAGTGTCGGTGATCGGCGCGCGCGGCATCGATGGTGCGGTCGCCTGTTTTGACCCGGGTGAAAATCTGCATGAGGACGGGATCCTGCGCACCACCACCGTGCCGGCGCGGCTGCGCACGGCGCAACGGGCGGATGCGGTATTGCTGACCGGCCGGATCCTCAACGCGCTCGATTATGTCGGAGTGATGGGAGTGGAGCTGTTCGTGACCCCGCAAGGGCTGGTGGTGAACGAAATCGCGCCGCGGGTTCATAATTCCGGGCACTGGACGCAGAATGGCTGTGTGGTGGATCAGTTCGAACAGCACATCCGCGCCGTGGCGGGCTGGCCGCTGGGCGACGGGGCGCGCCACAGCGATGTGGTGATGGAAAACCTGATCGGGGCAGAGGCCGACGACTGGGCCCGTCTGGCCCGCGATCCGGATGCGGCGCTGCATCTTTACGGCAAGGCCGAAGCCCGGCCGGGGCGGAAAATGGGCCACGTGAACCGCGTGGTCCGGCGCTGATCGCGCGCGATCAGGCCAGAAACCGGGCCGCCAGCGGCGATGTCAGATAGGTGATCCTGCCCCCGGCGAGGGTTGCCCCGACCCGCCCGGTGTCCGGGTCGAGGATCACCAGATCGGCCCGTTTGCCGGGAACGATCTCTCCCCGGTCGGACAATCCCAGAAGCCGCGCCGGTCCGCTGGACACCAGCGCCCAGGCCTGCGCAAACGGCAGGCCCAGATCCCCGGACAGCACGAAGGCGGCCTTGCGTGGCGACGGGTAGTGATAATCCGACGCCAACGCATCGCAGAGCCCGTCGGCGATCAGATCCCGCGCGCTGACCTTTCCCGCATGGCTGGCACCGCGCACCACATTGGGCGCGCCGAGGACGATCCCGTCGCCGCCGGACCGGGCCTCGGCCGCCGCCGCGCGGGTCTCGGGGAACTCCGCCACCCGCGCCCCGCGCGCGCGATAGGCCCGGCGGTCGTCGGCGGTGTGATCGTCGTGGCTGGCCAGCAGATGGCCGGCGCGCGTCAGCCGCGCGGCCAGCGCGTCCAATGCGGCGGGCACGTCGGCGGATCGGGCGTGCAGGTCTTGCAGCAGTGCCAGATGCGCCGCCGGGCTGCGCCCGCTTTTCAAGGCCTGACCGGTCAGGCGGGGCGGTGTCTTGCCCGCCGCCAGCCGGTCATGCGGCAGATGATCGTTGAAGACCACATAGCCGATGCCGGCTTGCGCGATCAGCGCCTCTGCCCGGGGAAAGGCGTCGATCATATGGGTTTCAAGACGCAGTTGCAGCCGCAGATCGGTGGCCAGACCCGGCGCCGTCCGTGCCCAGGCATCGGCCAGGCGTTCGGCGAATTCCGGCGACCGCATGCCGCCTTCCCAGCTGAAAAACTGCGCCAGAACGGCGGTGGTGATGCCGTTGGCGGCCAGTTCGGCTTCTGTCGCAACCAGCCCGTCTTCCATGTCCAGCAGCGCCCCCCGCCGCGCCGCCACGTGACGTTCGAACCCGTCCCCGTGGATGTCCACGATCCCCGGCAGCACCGCCCAGCCGGTCAGATCGACCCGCCGCCCGGCCCGCATACCGGCGCCGCCGATCCGGCCGTCCGCGACACCCAGATCCTGAATGTCGAACCCGTCCGGGGTCAGAATCCGGCCGCCGGTGAAATGAAGGTCTGTTTCCGCCATGCCGCGACCACTGCCGCGAAGATCGGCGCTGCGCAAGCCCCTATGCAGACCGGCGGCGGCGCGCTATCGCTGGGCCATGTCCGCTCCCCGTCTGGCCGTTCGCGCCGTTCTGGTGCATCGCGATGCGCTGTTGCTCGTCAACGCCTTTCCCGACGGGAAAAGCGATCTGTGGTGCACGCCCGGCGGCGGGGTGGAGGCCGGGGAGTCGCTGACGGCCAACCTGCACCGCGAGGTGTTTGAGGAAACCGGGCTGCGCATCCGTATCGGCGGGCTGTGTCATGTGTCGGAATTTCAAAACGCGGCGACCGGGTTCCATCAGGTGGAGATGTTCTTTCATGCCGAGGCGGACACCGTTCCGGCCTCGTTCGACTGGCAGGACCCGACCGGCGTCGTCACAGCGCGGCGGTTCTTCCGCCAGGGCGATCTGCAGGGCGTGCGGTTCAAGCCGGACATTCTGCCGGAACTGGCCTTCGGCCCGCCGCGCCCGGTGCTTACGCCCGGCGCGCTGGTGCCGATGGCGCGGTGACGGCCAGCGCGACGCCGCCCAGAACCAGAACCGCCGATGCCACCAGCCGCAGCGTCACCGGTTCGGCAAGCAGCAGCGCGCCTGCGGCGACCGCGATCACCGGCACGGTCAGTTGCACCACCGCGGCCGAGCTTGCGGGCAGGCGTGGCAAAACGCTGTACCAGAGCGCGTAGCCCAGCCCCGATGTGATCGCGCCGGACACCATCGCCAGCGCGGCGCCGGGCAGGGTCACGCCGTCGGAGGCCAGAACCACGACGATCAGGGCCGGGATCAGGGCCAGAACGAAACTGGCCGCCGTGGTCGCCAAAGGATCGCTGCCGCCGCGCCCGCGCAGCGAATAGATGCCCCAGCCCACCGCCGCCACCGCCATCAGCCCCGCGCCCAGCGGATGGGGCGCGCTTGCCGCGCCGGGCCAGAGCAGCCAGACCAGCCCGCCGAACGCCACCCCGGCGCCCAGCCACCGGCGCGCCGGAATGGCGTCGCCGGACAACACGCCGCCCGCGAACATGGTGATCTGGACGCCGCCGAACAGGATCAGCGCTCCCAGCCCGGCCGGCAGGCTCACATAGGCGAAGGAAAAGCCCAGCATATACGCGGTCAGCGCGGCGGCGTTGCCAAGATTGAACCGTGCCCGCAGCCGCGCCGGGCCGCCGCGCGACATCACCAAGGCCGCAAGAACGACCGCGCCCGCTCCGACACGCAGCGCCGCAAAGCTGGCCGGACCCATACCGGGCTGCAACAGCGCTGCCCGGTTCAGCAGCGAATTCGCCGCGAAGGCCAGCATGGTCAGCGCGACCAGAGCGGGCAGGCGGCCCATCAGACGGTCGCGAAGGCTTCGGGATAGACAAGCTGCGCCTGTGCGGCGGCGGTCTCGGCAGCGATCGGGTAAAGCCCGGTATATTGCGGCGGATAGGGCGATTGCAGCTTGGCCGGTCCGCGGAAAACGAAACCGAACCTGTGATAGTAATCCGGGTCTCCGACCACGACGACGGCCTTGAAACGGGCCTGCCGCGCGCGGTCGGCGGCATAGCGGACAAGTTCGGCGCCGATGCCGCGGCCCTGGGCTTCGGTGCGCACCGACAGCGGCGCCAGCGCCAGCCATCCCTCAGGTGCTGCCAGCCGCGACAGGCAGATATGGCCGACCAGCCCGCCTTCGTCTTCGGCCACCATTTCCACCGCCACATGGCCGCCGTCGCGCAGCGCGGTGATCAGCTTCGATTCACTGGGCTGCCGAAACACGGTGACCACAAGGACCGAGATATTGGTGTGGTCCGCCTCGGTGACTTGCCGGATCTTGATCATTTCTTTTGTGTCCAGATGCTGCCAGGACCCGATTGAAGCTTAGCGGCGGCGGTTTGACAACACCCGCCGCCGCGAAAAGCTCAGCCTCTTTCCGGGGCCAGGGCGCCCACGCGCGCGAAGACCGGAGAGGCGAGCGCGCCAAGTCCCAGAAAGACCAGCGCGAACCAGGCCAGCCAGCCCAGCATGGGCACCAGCGCCACCAGCCCTGCGACGAGTGCGCCCAGCATGGCGAGCCCCGCCTTGTGGCCGATGTCATCGGGAAGGGGGCGGCCGGCGGCCTGCCACAGCCCGACGCCGAGGACATAGCTGCCCGCCACATAGCCCGCGAAGATCAGCGCGCCCGCAAGCAGGGCCGCCACGGGCACCAGAACCAGCCCGATCACGGTCATGGCCAGCACCAGCACCGCGCCGACCAAGCCCGACATGGCCAGAAACCCGGCCAGAATGCTGCGCCCGGGCGCCGCCAGGGCCCGTTCGCGCATGACCGCAACCTTTTGCGGGGCAAGCGCCACGGCAGCGGCAGCGGCGGCGGCGACGATCAGAACCCCGACGAGGAAGCTGCGCAGCGCGGCGCCCAGGCTGCGTTCGGCCATGTCCTCGACCCCGCGCGGGGCCGGGTGGGATCCGCCCGCCTTGTGATCCCCTTTCAGCACGCTGACCCGGTCGGACGGGGCGACAGATGCGGGGACGGTGACCTTGCCGGGGTCGTCGGCATAGATGGTCAACTGGCCGCCCACATGCGCGTCGGGCCCGAAGGTCAGCTCTTCCGCGGTCAGGACGGCATCGCCCGCGATGGTTCCGTCCAGTGTGACCTCCGCCCCGGCCAGCAGGGCCGTGCCCGCCACATCGCCCGCGATCGACAGATCCGAGGCCGATGCGCGCAGATTGCCGCCCACATCGCCGGTCAGGCTGACCTCCGCCCCGGCCAGGCTCGCGCCGCCGCCGATGGCGCCGGTCAGATCCAGCCGATACCCGGCCGCGTAAAGGTCGCCGCCGGTGTCGCCGGACAGTGCGACGATGCGGCCCGCCAGATGGGTGCCGCCGCCGATATCCCCCGAAACGGACAGTTTTTCGCCAGCAATGAACAGATCGCCATCGACCGGCGCCGACAGGCTCACACTGCGTCCGGCGGCATATTCATCGCCGCCAAGCTGGAATGTTTTGGCCTCCTCGGCCCAGAGGCCGGTGGCGGACACGGCGATAAGAGCGGAAAGGATCAAAGGTCTGGACATCAGAGCGCTCCTGACGGGGGACAATGCTCCTCACATGGGGCTGCGGGCGCGGGTTTGACAGGGGGCTGCGCGGGCTTTTCCATCGCCAGCCCGATCCGTGCCAGCGCCAAAGCCATCTGCGCGTCGCTTGCCGCCGCCTGCGCCGCCCGGTCGCGCACCGCGATGCGGGTCGCGCGCGGCAGTTGCAGCAGCAGCGGGCGATGCCGGTGCGGGGCGGACGGCGCGGGATCTGGATCCGCCGTCGCGCCGGTTCGCGCCAAGCCGCATTCCACCGCCCGGCGCAGGGTGTCCATCAGGCTGCGCCGGCGTCCCGCGTGCTGGCGTGCCCGCAACGCGCTGCGCAAATCGGCGGGCAGATAGAGGGCAATGGCCCGGCGGTCATCCTTGCGCGACATGGCACGTCCTTTCACGGCAAAAGAAAAGGGCCGCGCAAGGCGGCCCTTTCCGAAATACGTTCGTCATCGCTGACGCGCGCGGCTGATTACATCATGCCGCCCATGCCGCCCATGTCGGACATGCCGCCGCCGGCGCCTGCGCCCTCTTTCTGCGGCTTGTCGGCCACCATCGCTTCGGTGGTGATCAGCAGGCCAGCAACCGAGGCTGCA
>JAGQRU010000294.1 GCA_020425105.1 Paracoccaceae bacterium | reverse complement strand
TCAGATCGCCGTTGTCGCGGGTGTGGAAGCGGATCGGCAGGCGGAAATTCGAAATCCCCACATGCTGGATCTGCTGCCGCGCGCCGCGGATCAGGCTGGCGGGACCGTTCTGCAGGTCGGGCAGCGTGTCGCGATAGGCATCGGTGGCCTCGAAACTGCCCGGATAGGTCCGCGCCAGATCGGGATAAGCCGCGGGGGCTTCGGCGCCCGCCAGACGTGCGAGCGCCGGATGCAGCCCGTCGATGTCCGACGGGTCCGACTGCGCCGCCCAACGGCGCAAAAGCTCCAGCGCCTCGGCAGCGTCTTCGCGCGTCGGTTCACGGTCCGGTATCGGCATATGAAAATTCATCTCGGGGCTCCCTCACCTGCGGACCTTCCGAAAATGTACCGATCCTTGCAAAAGTCCAATCCCCCACAAGTATTTGTGAGGGCGCGTGACTTAGAGCAAGGCCAGACCATCGCGCAAATCCTGCAGAAGATCGCCCGTGTCCTCAAGCCCGCAGCTGATCCGCACCAGCCCCGGGGTGATGCCAAGCGCGGCCTTCTGGTCGTCCGGCAACCGCTGATGGGTGGTCGTCGCGGGATGGGTCACGATGGATTTCGCATCGCCCAGATTGTTAGAGATGGTGAAGATCTTCAGCGTATTCAGCATCTTGAACGCCGCCGCCTGACCGCCCGCCACGTCGATGGACAGCACCGTGCCGCCGCCTTCCATCTGCGCCGCCGACACATCGCGTTGCGGATGGTCGGCCAGCGTCGGATAGATCACCCGCGCCAGCTTCGGATGCCCCGACAGCCCGTCCGCCAGCGCCTGCGCCGTCGCCGCCTGCGCACGGCAACGCAGATCCAGCGTTTCCAGCCCCTTCAGCAACACCCAGGCGGTAAAGGGCGACATGGAGCCCCCGGTATGTTTCATATAGGGCTCCACCGTCTTGCGGATGAAGTCGCGGCTGCCCAGAATCACACCGCCCAGCACCCGGCCCTGCCCGTCGATATGCTTGGTGGCCGAATAGATCACCACATCGGCACCCAGTTCCAGCGAGCGCTGAAAGACAGGGGTCGCGAACACGTTGTCCACCAGCACGGTTGCGCCGACCGCATGGGCCAGATCCGACACCGCGCGGATGTCGATCACTTCCAGCGTCGGGTTGGAGATCGCCTCCAGAAACACCGCCTTGGTGTCCGGGCGGATCGCGGCCTTCCACGCATCCAGATCGGTGCCGTCCACAAAGGTGACGTCGACGCCAAAGCGCGTCAGGATTTCTTCCAGGATATACAGACAGGATCCGAACAGCGCGCGCGCCGACACCACATGATCGCCCGCTTTCAGCATCGACATGACGGCGCCGTTGACCGCCGCCATGCCGCTGGCGGTTGCAAAAGCGTCCTCTGCCCCTTCCAGCGCGGCAATGCGTTCTTCGAACATGCGGATGGTCGGGTTGCCGTAGCGGGCATAGATGAATTCGTCCGGCCCGGCTTCGATGAACCGCGCCTCGGCCTGTTCGGCGGTGTCATAGACGAAGCCCTGCGTCAGGAAAATGGCTTCGGAGACTTCGTTATACTGGCTGCGGCGCGTGCCTGCATGCACGAGCTTAGTGCGCGTGTTCCACGATGGATTGTCGTTCTGGGCCATCCGGTCCCTCCTTCTGCGACATGTACCGGGAAAGCGGGCGGCGCCCTGACCTCTTTAGCGGCATGTTTTACGTGGCCCGCAATCCGGTAACAAATCGCCACGATTGCCGCGATACAAAGACCGGCGGCGCGCGTCAAGGCTCTGACGGTCAGGTGTCGGACCGGGCGTCTTCTTCCAGCGCATAGGCCGAAAACAACTTCCCCTGCGCCATGAAGAACGCCATCGTCGCCAGCGGCAGGCCGAAGGTCTTGAAATTGACCCAGGCATCGGTGGAAAAGCTGCGCCAGATGACTTCATTGGCCACCATCAGCCCGGCGAAGAACAACGCGACGCGGCGGGTCAGGATCATCCAGCCTTCGGGCTGCAGCGGCACGACCTCTTCCATCACGTATTTCAGATAGGACTGGCCGCGCATCAGGCCGAAGCCGAGCGTTCCGGCGAAGAGCGCATAGATGATCGTCGGCTTCACCTTGAAGAAGCGTTCATCGTTGAAGGCGATGGACAGGCCCCCGAACACGACCACCAGAACCGCCGTGACCACCTGCATCTTCGACAGATGCCCGGTCAGCACCCACAGCACCGCTGTCGACACCAGCAATATCGGGATGAATGCGGCGGTCACTACGATGAAGCCGGAATAGTCGGTCCCGGCGATGGTGAAGACCTGATCCTTCAGCCGCACATATCCCACGAAGAACAGAACGATGGGGCCCAGTTCCAGAACCAGTTTAAGGATCGGGTTGATCTTGCGCGCGGCCATGGAGCGTCCTTCCTGCGGTTGTCGCCTTGCTGCACCACTTCGGGCGTCACGGCGCCGGGGTCAAGAACCCATCTCGACGATCACCGCGCCGAGCGCGATCAGCGTCATCAGCGCAATGCGCCGCGGCCCCACGGTTTCGCGCAGCACCAGCCAGCCGATCAGGGCGGCAAAGACGGTAGAGGTCTCGCGCAGCACCGCCGCCTCGCCCACCTTGTCGATGCGCGTGGCCAGCATGATCGACCCAAAGCTGCCCAACGCCACCACCGCGCCGATGGCGCCCCGGGTGAACAGCGGACCAAGTGCGGGCCGGTCCGTCATCCGCAGCCAGCGGCGCAGCGCGATGGGGGGCATCAACAGCCCATCCAGAAAGAAGAACCACGCCAGAAAGGTGAACGGGTCTGCCGTTGCCCGGATGCCATAGGCGTCGTAAGTGGTGTAAAGCGCCACAAAGGCGCCGGTGGCCAGCGCCAGCCAGAGCGCCGGAACCAGGGTGTGCCGGTCCACCTTTATGTGGATCAGGTTGTAAACGGCCAGTCCAAAGATCCCGCTGGTCAGAACCGCGACGCCGACCCACTGCACCGGGGCGAAACTTTCGCCGAAAATCAGCCAGGCTCCGAAGACCGTAAACAGTGGCCCGGTGCCGCGCACCACCGGATAGACCACCGTATAGGCGCCGCGTTCATAGGCCAGCGCCTGCAACAGCTTATAGCCCGCGTGAATGGCGAACATGCCCGCGAAGATCGGCCACATGTGCGGCTCGGGCCAAGGCACCAGAAACAGCGCCACGGGTGCGGCGGCCAGACCATAGCAGATGTCGATGGCCCCACGGCTCAGCCACGGATCGTGCCGTCCCTTCTGGATCGCGCCGAAAACCGCGTGCAGGAACGCCGCCGAAACGGCGAGGATCAGCGCCGCGTGCTGCCCCGCTTCGGTCCCTTCCAGCGACACCAGCCAGTCAGACATCCGCCACCCCGCCCGGCACGCCCCCCGATGCGCCTATCATGCGTCAAGACCGGTCAGCGCCACCGCGAATTCTTCGGGGTCGAACGGGGCCAGATCGTCGATCTGTTCGCCCACGCCGATGGCATGGATCGGCAAACCGAACCTGTCGGCCAGCGCCACCAGCACCCCGCCCCGCGCGGTGCCGTCGAGCTTGGTCATCACCAGCCCGGAAACATCCGCGAGCTTCTGGAATTCCGACACCTGATTGAGCGCGTTCTGCCCCGT
>JAGQRU010000037.1:16031-16700 GCA_020425105.1 Paracoccaceae bacterium | reverse complement strand
TTGAAGGAAAAGACATTGCCGATGATCGATGCGGTCAGGTTGGCGATGGAGCCTTCTTCGAACAGGATCAGATCGTAGGCGACATAGCAGAAATACTGGCCCTCCTGCCCGGGCACCGGTTCGACCTTATAGGCTTTGGCGCGGTACTGGTCGCAGGCGGTCAGGCGGTCGGTCCAGACCACGGTCCAGGTCGCGGTGGAGCTTTCTCCGGCCACGGCGGCGGCGGCTTCGATCGGATCGACGCCTTCCTGCGGGGTGATGCGGAACAGCGCCAGGACATCCGTGTCCTTCGGCACGTAATCGCCGTCCCAATACCCCATCTGGGCATATTTCAGGACCCCGGCGCGATACCGTTCCTTGCCCTTGATTTCCTTCGGTGTGCTCAGTTCGTTCATGGCGGTTTCTCCCTTGGGCTCAGGCGGCCTTGGCGGCGGCTGTTTTCGGATCAAGCGCGCCGCTGGCATAACGCTTGGCCATCTCGTCCATCGGGATGGGCTTGATTTTCCCGGCATGTCCGGCGGTGCCGAAGCGTTCGAACCGGTCGCGGCACAGCGCTTCCAGCGTGCTCATGGCGGGGATCATGAATTTGCGCGGGTCGAATTCGGCGGGCTTCTCGACGGCCAGCTTGCGGAACGCGCCGGTCATCGCCATCCGGCAATCGGTGTCGAT
>JAGQRU010000037.1:0-15983 GCA_020425105.1 Paracoccaceae bacterium | reverse complement strand
GGCACGCCATAGGTCTGGGGCATGTGCCCGCCATGGGCGTTGATCAGGTCCTGCAATTCCTGCGGCACCGAGCTTGACCCGTGCATCACCAGATGGGTGTCCGGCAGCTTGTCGTGGATCGCGGCGATGGTGGCCATGGACAGGATTTCGCCGTCCGGCTTGCGCGAGAACTTGTAGGCCCCGTGCGATGTCCCGCAGGCAATGGCCAGCGCGTCGCATTTGGTGGCGGCGACGAAATCCACCGCCTGATCGGGATCGGTCAGAAGCTGATCGGCGCTGAGCTTGCCTTCGGCGCCGGAGCCGTCTTCCTCCCCGGCCTCGCCGGTCTCAAGACTGCCCAGCACGCCCAGTTCGCCTTCGACGCTGGCGCCGACCGCATGGGCGGCGCGGGTCACGCGGGCGGTGATGGCGACGTTATAGTCATAGCTGGCGGGAGTTTTCATATCCTCCTCCAGCGATCCGTCCATCATCACGCTGGTGAACCCGTGGCGGATCGCGCTCAGACAGGTGGCGTCGTTATTGCCGTGATCCTGATGCAGCACGATGGGGATGTCGGGGTACATTTCGGCCAACGCCTGCACCATATGGCGCAGCATCACGTCGCCGGCATAGGACCGCGCGCCCCGGCTGGCCTGCAGGATCACCGGCGCGTCGGTGGCCTGGGCGGCGTTCAGGATCGCCAGCCCCTGTTCCATATTGTTGATGTTGAAGGCGGGCACGCCATAGCCGTGCTCGGCGGCGTGATCCAGCAGTTGGCGAAGGGTAATCAGGGCCATGTGGGCGCTCCTTTCCAGCGGGTCACAGAAGGGTCTTGGCGGCGGCGGCGACGGCATCGGCGGTAATGCCGAAACGGCGGTAGAGTTCAGATGCCGGGGCCGATGCGCCGAAGCCGGTCATGCCGATAAAGGCGCCGTCGGATCCGATCAGCGCGTCCCATCCCTGGCGCACCGCGGCTTCGACCCCGACGCGCGGAGCGGTTCCCAGCACGGAGGCGCGATAGGCCGGATCCTGATCGGCGAAGCGTTCGAAACAGGGGGCCGAGACCACCGCCGCCGCGATCCCGTCGGCGGCCAGAAGTGCCGCAGCCTCGACCGCCAGCGCGAGTTCGGATCCGGTGCCAATCAGCGTCACATCGCGCGGCCCGTCCGGTTCGCGCAGCACATAGGCGCCGAACCCGGTCAGGTTGGTGTCGTTATGGTCGGTGCGCAGGGTGGGCAGCCCCTGGCGCGACAGGGCCAGGACCGATGGCGTGCCGGTGGCGGTGATGGCCAGCTCCCACGCTTCGGCGGTTTCCACCGCGTCGGCGGGGCGGAACACCTGCAGATTGGGCATCGCGCGCAGGCTGGCCAGATGTTCCACCGGCTGGTGCGTCGGCCCGTCTTCGCCCAGGCCGATGCTGTCATGGGTCATCACATAGACCACCGGCTGGCGCATCAGCGCGGACAGGCGGATGGCCGGGCGGCAGTAATCCGCGAAGGCAAGGAACGTGCCGCCATAGGGGCGGAACGGCCCGTGCAGCGACAGTCCGTTCATCGCCGCGGCCATGCCGTGTTCGCGGATGCCGTAATGGATGTAACGGCCATCGTAGCTTCCCGGCGCGATCGGGGTCAGATCGGCGGTGCGGGTGTTGTTGGATCCGGTCAGGTCGGCGGATCCGCCCACGGTCTGGGGCAGGGTGGCATTCACCACCGCCAGCGCCATTTCACTGGCCTTGCGGGTGGCGACCTTGGGGGCCGTGGCCGACAACTGGCGCCGGTATTCGGTCATCGCGGCGCGCAGCGCCTCGGGATCCGCGGGCGCATGGGCCGCCTGAAACCGCCCGTCCGATGCCGCCAGCCGGGCCTGCCACGCGGCGCGGGCGCGGGCGCCGCGGCTGGCCACCGCCTCCCATGCCGTGCGGATGCCGGGGCGCATGTCGAAGGGCGCGGCGGGCCAGTCCATTTGCCGCCGCGCCGCCGCGATTTCATCGGGGCCGAGCGGCGCGCCATGAGTAGCGGCGGTGCCCTGCTTGTTGGGCGCGCCTTTCCCGATCACCGTGCGGCAGGCGATCAGCGACGGGCGCGGGTCGCGGCGCGCCTCGTCGATCGCGCGGGCGATGGCATCGGGGTCATGGCCATCGACCTTCTGCACCTGCCATCCGCAGGCCGCGAAGCGCGCGGTCTGGCTGGTTGAGGTGGACAGCGCGGTCGCCCCGTCGATGGTGATCCGGTTGTCATCCCACAGCACGATCAGACGGCCCAGAGCCAGATGCCCGGCCATGTCGATGGCCTCATGGCTGATGCCTTCCATGAGACACCCGTCTCCGGCCATGACATAGGTGAAGTGATCGACCAGTTCGTCGCCCCAGCGGGCATTGGCCATGCGTTCGGCAAGCGCCATTCCGACGGCGGTGGCGATGCCCTGGCNNCCAGCGGGCCGGTGGTGGTTTCGATCCCCGCGGCATGGCCGTATTCCGGGTGCCCCGCCGTGCGGCTGCCCCATTGCCGGAACGCGCGCAACTGGTCCATCCCCATGTCGCGATAGCCCAACAGGTGATGGATTGCATAAAGCAGCATCGACCCGTGCCCGGCAGACAGGACGAACCGGTCGCGGTCGGGCCAGTCCGGGACGGCCGGGTCGATCTTGATGAACCGGTTGAACAGGACCGCAGCGACATCGGCCATGCCCATGGGCATGCCGGGATGGCCGGACTCAGCCGCCTGCACCGCGTCCATGGTCAGGATGCGCAGGGCGTTGGCCATGTCCTCTTCGCGGGTGACGGGGATTTGGGCGGCGTGGTTCATGGGGGTCTCCGGTTCAGCGGGCGTGGCGGGCGTTGTGGACCAGCCGTTCGACCATGGGGGTGAAGATCAGCTGCATCGCGAGGTCGAGCTTGCCGCCCGGGATCACGATGGAATTGGCGCGGCTCATCCAGCTGCCCTGGATCATCGAGGTCAGATAGGGAAAATCGATCCCGCGCGGATTGCGGAAGCGGATCACCACCACGCTTTCATCCGCCGTGGGTATCCAGCGCGCGATGAACGGGTTCGACGTATCGACCACGGGCACGCGCTGGAAATTGATGTCGGTTTCGGTGAATTGCGGGCAGATGCAGTGCACATAGGCATTCATCCGGCGCAGGATGACATCGGTGACCGCTTCGGTCGTGTAGCCCCGGCTGGCCTTGTCGCGATGGATCTTCTGGATCCATTCCAGATTGACCACCGGCACCACGCCGATCTTCAGGTCCGCGAGCTTGGCCAGATTGACCTCGTCATTGACCACCGCCCCGTGCAGACCTTCATAGAACAGCAGGTCCGACCCGTTATCGAACGGCGCCCAGTCGGTGAAATGCCCCGGCGCGACGCCAAAACGGTCGGCCTCCTCGTCGTCGTGAATATAGTGGCGGGTCTGGCCGCGGCCCGTCGCGCCATAGTCGCGAAAGACGCGTTCAAGTTCCTTCAGCTCATTCGCCTCGTAACTGAAATGGCTGAACGTGGCGTCGCCGTCGGCAAGCCGCTTCTGAAGTTCGGCCTTCATGTCGGCGCGATTGAATTTGTGAAACGCGTCGCCTTCGATGGACACGGCGGTCACGCCTTCGCGGCGGAAGATCTGATCGAAGGTCGATTTGACAGTGGTCGTGCCCGCGCCGGATGACCCGGTGACCGAGATGATGGGGTACTTGGTGCTCATGACGGATCCTTGGGTTCAGGGCGTTCAGGCGCGAAACAGGCCGCGGCGGCCGAACAGGGCCGAGATTTCGGTGTCGGGCATGTCGTGATAGGCCGTGACCCGGTCCACCTTTTCCGCCGATCCGAAGACCAGCGGCGTGCGCGCATGCAGGCTGTCTGCCTGGCGGTCCATGATCCTGTCGGCGCCGTCGGTGGCCTTGCCGCCGGCCTGCTCCAGCAGGAACGCGATGGGGGCGGCCTCATAGACCAGCCGCAGCCGGCCGTTCTGGTATCCGTCGCGCTTGTCGGCCGGGTAGAGGAAAATTCCGCCGCGGGTCAGGATCCGGTGGGTTTCGGCGACCAGCGAGGCCACCCACCGCATGTTGAAATTGCGCTCTCTCGGTCCGTCATCCCCGGCAAGGCAATCGTCGATATAGGCGCGGATCGGCGGCGACCAGTGACGGTAATTCGACGCGTTGATGGCGAATTCCGCTGCCGTCGCGGGCACCTGCAGATCCTGCGTCACAAGCCGGAAGACACGGCTGTTCGGGTCCAGCACGAAGGACAGAACGCCGTGGCCGAAGCTCAGGATCAATGCGGTCTGCGGGCCATAAATGAAATATCCGGCGGCGATCTGTTCGTGCGCGGGGCGCAGGAAGCTGTCGGTCGCGTCATCGCGGGCCCAATAGATCGAAAAGATGGTGCCGATCGCGGTATTGACGTCGATATTGGAGGATCCGTCCAGCGGATCGATCGCCACCGCGAACCGCCCCGAAGGGGTCATCGGCAGGACGTCGTCCTGTTCTTCGGACGCGTACCAACGCAGATCTTCGCGGCCAAGCGCGGTCCGGAATGCGTCGTCGGCCAGCACGTCCAGCGCCTTTTGCGCGTCGCCGTCGCTGTTATGGCCCACGGCCTGCCCAAGCGCGCCGCCCAGCGGTCCCAAAGCGATGGTATGGGCCAATGTGCCGGCCACGCTGCAGAGCGCGGTGATGATGCCCTGCAGGTCTTCCGGCACGTGACGCGGATCGATGACGGGCTCTCGCGGTGACATTGCTTCTCCTCCCAAAGAAACCGACCGGTGAGGTCAGGTTGATTTCTTGGGCAGACTGGCATGTAATGAAATTTAAAAAAACAGCTCCAGAAGTAGGAAAAATTTAATGCTGCGGCTTGACGCCCTGACCCTGAAACAGCTTCGCGCGCTTACCGCTGTGGCCGAACACGGGTCCATCACCGCCGCCGCGCAGGCGCTGTCGCTGACCGCGCCCGCGGTGCATACGCAATTGAAATCTCTGGAAACCGCGCTGGATGCGCCGGTGCTGAGCCGGGGCGGGTCGGGCCATGGCGGCGCGCAGCTGACAGCGGAAGGCCAGGCCGTGCTGCGGGCCGCGCGGTCGGTTGAGGTGGCGCTAACATCCTGCGCCGAACAGGTGCGCGCCCTACGACATGGGCAGCGGGGTCTGGTGGTGCTGGGCGTGGTCAGCACCGGCAAATATTTCGCGCCAGCGCTGGTGAAGCGCCTGCGCGACGCCCTTCCCGATGTCGATGTGATTCTGAAAGTGGGCAATCGCGGCTGGATGATCGAAGCGCTTCAGGACCGGTCGGTGGAACTGGCGATCATGGGCCGCCCGCCGCGACAGCCGTCAGTGGCGGCCACGCCGCTGGGCGAACATCCCCATGTGATTATCGCGCCGCCGGATCATCCCCTGGCGCAGGGCGTGGTCGATCCGGCGCGGTTTCTGGATGAAACTTTCGTGGTGCGGGAAGAGGGGTCGGGGACGCGCATCCTGATGACCCGCTATCTGGGTGGGATCGGGGATGAAACGCCGGTGCGGATGCTGGAAATGGGGTCGAACGAGACCATCAAGCAGGCGGTCATGGCCGGGTTGGGCATTGCGCTGATCTCTCAACACACGGTGACCGAGGAGTTGCGCAGCGGGCGGCTGGTGTCGCTTTGTGCGCCGGGATTGCCGATCAAACGTCAATGGTACCTGATCCATCGCGAAGATCAGATCCTGACCCCGGTCATGTCGGCGGTGTTCGACTTCATTGTCAGCCGGCGGTCTGAGTTGCTGCCGCGCGACATCCCGTCGGTGCGGTAGCGTTGATCAGACGAAAGCGGCGCGCCCGGTGCGCAGCCGGTCATCGACCAGAGATCTGAGGTCGTCCATCGGCGCGGTATTCGGGTCTGCGGCGGTCATCGCGGCGGCTTCGGCCGCCCGGGTCAGGGCGGCGTCCTGGGCGCAGCGGGACACGCCCACCAGAAAGTCGGCGACATAGCGGCGGGTTTCGGGCGTCAGCGGACCGCGCATCAGCCGCGCGGCATGCCCCAGATCGTCGCGCAGCGCCATATCGTCATGGGCGAGCGTTGCGCTGGACAGGGCCCGCAACCCGCGCGGGCGCGCCGCGGGCGGCAGAAGTTTCAGGATGGTTTGCTGAAACACCCCCAGCCCGGCCAGCGGTTTGTGCAGGAAGGCCTGTGCTCCGGCCCGCCGAGCGGCGGCTTCGGTTTCGGGCGCCCCGCTAAGCGCAATCACCGGCGACAGGTCGCCGCCACGGGCGCGCAGATCTGAAATCAGGTCCGCGCCGTCCCCATCCGGCAGCCCCATATCGATGATGGAGACCGACGGAAAATAGGCAGCCAGATGACGGCGTGCGGACCGGATGCAGTCGGCGCGCCGCAGTCGCGCGCCGCTATGCAGGCACATCTGACGCAGCGCTTCGGATGCCACCCGGCTGTCTTCCACCAGAAGCAGGGTCAGGCCCAGCAGTGGCAGATCAGAGGTGGGGATCAGGCGGTGGGGCAGTGCGCGCTTCGGACCGTTCATGGCGAGCCTCGATTCCTTTCTGATGCCATTTGGTCCCATGCAGGATGAATAGCACGTTAATCAGGCTGCGACGGTGCGGGGCTTGCCAGTCCCGGGCCCGCGCGGGATAAGCGCAAAAATCAATTGGGAGATCATACCATGATCGGTCGTTTGAACCATGTCGCCATTGCCGTCCCGGATCTGGACGCCGCATCCGAACAATACCGCTCGGCCCTGGGGGCCAAAGTGGGCGCGCCCCAGGATGAGCCCGATCACGGGGTCACGGTGGTCTTTATCGAACTGCCCAACACCAAGATCGAATTGCTGTATCCGCTGGGCGAAAACAGCCCGATCCAGGGGTTTCTGGACAAGAACCCCTCGGGCGGCATCCATCATGTGTGCTATGAAGTCGATGACATCCTGGCCGCGCGGGACCATCTGAAAGCCACCGGCGCCCGGGTTCTGGGATCGGGAGAGCCCAAGATCGGCGCCCATGGCAAGCCGGTATTGTTCCTGCATCCGAAGGATTTCAACGGCTGCCTGGTCGAACTGGAACAGGTCTGACCGCAACCAAGGGGGCCCGCTATGGCCATCACATCCGGCATCGTGCTGTTTTCCGTGATCTGGTTCATGGTGTTCTTCGTCGTCCTGCCCCTGCGTCTGACAACGCAGGCCGAGCAGGGCGAGGTGGTTCCCGGCACCCATGCCTCGGCGCCGACGGATCCGCAGATCGGGCGCAAGGCGCGCATCACCACCTATTGGGCGGTCGGGCTGTGGATCGTGATTGCCACGATCATCCTGACCGACACGATCACGGTCCGCGATTTCGACGTCATGGGGCGGATGCCGCCTCTGACGGAATCGCAGTGAACATGTAAAGACCGCTAAAATTGTGTTATACTGTCCCTCAGGCGAGGGGGGACGCCAATGACACAGCATCAATCGGGACGGCTCGCTGCTGCGTGTGCCGTTATGGCGGCGGCCATCTGGGGCGGCGAGGCGGGTGCTGTCGTCTTCGACGCCGCGTCGCTGCCACTGTGCTTTGCACAGGATTCGCCGTTCGTGCCGCCGCGGCTTCAGCGCACGACCATTCGGCTTGAAATGCACTATTGCGAGGAGATCAACCATTTCAAGGCGATCTTCGTCGGCGACCGGATCAGTCCCGGGGAATCCATTTCACTGAGATGGAGCGGCCAATACTGGCGCGGCGATCTGATCCTCACGCAATTCATCAATGGCGGCGGCAATCGCGAGCTTGAAGCGGAAGGCGAACTTCAGCATCTGGTGCCCGGCGGCGCGCCCGTCTTTGCTTTCGAGGACCTCTTTGGCGGCGGCACCGGCAGCATGACCGCGGAAACCATCCAGTCGATCGGCGGATCGGTCGCGCATGGCAGCGCGTCGGACACCTATTTCCTCGATCTCGCGTTTGACGAAGGGCGCACCTTCTTCAATTTCTCGCCCGGCGGCTCCCCCAACGCGACGGAGCGGGGGTGGCTGCTGGAAATCGAAGGCTTCCACGGCCCCGGTCCGTTCGACTTCGACAATCCGCCAAAGCCCTTTAAGGTTCGTCTGGCCAATATCCCGCTGCCCGCCGGGGGATTGGCGTTGATGGGGGCGCTGTTCGGGTTGGCGGCGCTCAGGCGTAGCGCTGGTCGCTGACGTTCCCGCTCAGCCGGTGGAAGAGATGCGTGAACGTCGCCGCGCCAAGGATCGGCACCAGCAGATTGACCAGTGGAATGGTCAGCGGAACCGCCATCAGCCCGCCTGCCAGCCAGATCTGCAGCCCGTGACGGCGGCGCATGCGCGCGGCCTCCGGCGCTGACAGGCGCCGCATGGCGACCATCTGGAAATATTCACGCCCCAGCAGGAAACCGTTCAGGCCCCAGAAGATCAGCGGCGCGAAAGGCGGAAAGACCGCATAAAGCGCCAGCGCCAGAATATTGGCCACCACGATCACCCCCAAGAAGCGCAGGCTGTCGGCCAGGGCTTTCAGAAAATCCGCCCGCGGGGCGCTGGCCAGATGCGGATAGTGGCGGTCTTCGACTGCATCGGCGACGTCGTCCAGAAACAGCCCGGTAAATGCCGACGCGACCGGCACCATCAGAAAGACCGACAGGCCCATCACCGCCAGAAGGGAGGCTCCGGAGGCGAGGGCGTCGATATGGCCGACAGGCCCGATCAGGGGCAGCGTCAGCGTGTCGGGCACCAGCGCGCCCACCAGCCAGACGGTCCCGATATAGGCCGCCAGCAACAGGCCAAGGGTCAGTCCGATACCCAGCAAGAGCACCCTACGAAATCGGGGATCGCCAATCTGGCCCAGGGCTTTGAAGAAATCGGTCAGAATCATTCGGACACCCAATCGGTGATGGCGGACAGATCGGGACGCGGGCGGTCGGGCGGCGCGCTGCTTTCCGTGCCCAGATGGATGAATCCAGCCACCCGTTCATGCGGGGCCAGCCCCAAGCCGAATTCGCAGAACTCGGCGTCCTGCGCCCCCCAGCCGGTCAGCCAGTTGGCGCCCCAGCCTGCCGCAAGGGCGGCGTTCAACAACGCCAGACAGACCGCCCCGGCGGAATAGGTCTGCTCGATCGGCGGGACCTTGTCGGACACCTTCGGGCTTTCGATGACCGCCACGGCGCAGCCCGACATGGCGAATTGATCTGCCATCTTGCGGATGTTGTCGGCCGGGCGGTCCTGCGCGGTGCCCAGACTTTCGGCCAGCGCCGCCAGCCGGGGCAAGGCGGCATCCCGCAGGACGATGAACCGCCACGGCTCCAGCTTGCCATGATCGGGGCTGCGCGCGGCCGCGGTCAGGATCGGCATCAGCGCGTCGCGGTCCGGATAGGGCGCGGTCAGCGTCTTGGCCGGACGCGACCGGCGGGTGAGCAGAAAGTCGAGAGCGGCGGGATTGGGATCAGGCATAGGCTTTCCGGCTTTGTTCAAGGTCAAGACCTGTGCAATCTTCGCTGCGGATGCAAGGGGGCTGCGCGCAATGGGGCAGGACATATGGGAACCCGGAACAGAAATCGCGGTGCGCGTCACGCCCAAGGCATCGCGCACACGGCTGGAAACCGCTCCCGACGGGGCGTTACGGGCCTATGTCACGGTTGTTCCTGAAGACGGCAAGGCAAACGACGCGGTGCGCCGCTTGCTGGCGAAGCATTTCGGCGTGGCGCCCGGCCGTCTGACACTGGTTCAGGGCACGAAGCACCGCGACAAGCGTTTCAGGCTGGATTAGCTGTCGGCCTTGGTCCGGGCGATGCGATAGACGCCTTCCGGCAGGTCCAGCGCGGCGGCCAGATCCTGGATCTGGCCCAGCGTAAAGGTGATGCGCAGCGTGTCTTCCCGGCGCGGGTCGAACTGTTCGACGGTGACGCAATCGTCGAAGGCGTGAACGATGATGTCTTCGGACGTGATGTTGGCCCGGTCGTCGACCAGGGTGATGATGGTGGCGTCGAACTCGTGTTCAATGGAAAACATGGGGCGCGTGCTCCGGCAGTGGGACTGCGGCCACCCTAGGCGCTGGCCGCCGGGCGCGCCAGCCCCGGGGCAGGCGGCGGAACCGCGCCGCCGCTTTTGCGGTTGGTGCTGCAACAGTCCGTTGAAGATCCCGGCGCTTTCGGGCTTCATGGGCCAAATCGCATGCAGGAGGCAGCGTGGCACGACGGTTTCTTGGGGTGGTGGCCGGGGCCTTGGCCCTGGCGGGGTGTACGGTGTCGACCGGGCCATCGGCACCGGTGCCGACCGGGGGTGCGCCGGTGGCGCCTGCGCCTTCCGGGCCGGTGAACTTCAATCAGATTGTGGCCCGGGTCGAACCGGTGGCCGAAGATATGTGCCGCCGCACAGGCGGCATTTCCAACTGCGACTTCAACATCTTGCTCGACGAACGCCCGGGCGTTCCGTCCAACGCCTATCAGACGGTGGACAAATCCGGCCGGCCGTTGCTGATCGTCACGGCACCCTTGCTGAACGAGACCCGCAATGCGGACGAGCTGGCCTTCGTTCTGGGCCATGAAGCCGCGCATCACATCAACGGCCACCTTCCGAAGACGCAGAATTCAGCCGTGCTGGGGGCCGTTCTGGCCGGGACCATCATCGCCGCGGGCGGCGGCAATGCCGCGTCGGTGGAAGCCGCACAGGAATTGGGGGCGCAGGTCGGGTCGCGCGCGTTTTCGAAGAATTTCGAACTGGAAGCGGATGCCATGGGCACGGTCATCGCGTATCGGTCCGGGTACGATCCGGTGCGGGGGGCTGAATTCTTTGCCCGGATCCCGGATCCCGGCGACCGGTTCCTGGGCACCCACCCGCCGAACGCGGAACGTCAGCGGGTCGTCCGGCAGGTGGCTGCCCAGTTGCAATAGCACTCGTTACCCACGCCCGGGCGGACAGGAGCGTGGCCGCCAGGTCTGGTCACACAGGAACGGCCGCCGCCGGGGAATCCGGGCGATCTTGCAGGGCGCGCACACACAATTGCGTCCTGCCTCCGGGGGTGAGCGGGGCCGTTCCAGTGTTCGAAACAGTCATATCAGATCCTGAAAATTAAGCATGGTGGGGGATTCCCGAGCCTTTGCCGGGCTGCGGGTGCGGGAAACCCTACCAAATTGATTCAAGTCAAAGCCGCGCGCATCGGTGCCGGGTCAGATGGCCGCCGACCCATTCGGAGGACGCATCATGACCGCCCACACCCCCAAGCCGCTCGGCGACCCCATTTCGCATTATTGGCTTGCCGTTTCCATGGCCAAGGCCGCGGGCGTCGATCTGGTGGCGGCCATGGATGAAGGCAAGCTGACCCAGCAGGACTGGGCCGGGATGGTCCAGCGCTGCCGCGGCTGCGACTGGGAACGCGATGGCGGCTGTTCGCGCTGGCTGTCGTTTCAGGAGGACGGCGGCGCCGTGGTCCCCGGCTCCTGTGTCAATCAGGCGACCTTCCGGGAACTGACCCTGCCGGAGTGATCCCGGACTGAAAAGGGGCGGCGGTCACGCGGGTGCGGGTCCGTTATGCGGTGGTTCAGGCGCGCGTTTCGGCGGCCAGCCAGCCGGCGGTGGCATTGTCGGTCTCGACCTCCCACCATGTAATCGCGGGCAACTCGTACGGGTGGGTCTTGCGTATGGCCGCGCATAGCTGCGCCACCAGGGCCGCCCGTGTCTTGAACAGCACCGCGATTTCGCCTTCCTCCTGCAGCGCGCCATCCCAGTGATAGAGCGACGCGATCTCTGACAGGTTGGCGCACGCCGCCAGACGCGCAGTCAGGATGGGTTCGACCGCGTCCATGGCGCTGTTGCGGTCGGGAAAGGTCGTGCGCACCAGCGTCAGCGCCGTCATCGGATCAGCTTGCCCCACAGGTCGTAGTCGCCAGCCTCGTCCACTTCGACCTCGACAATGTCGCCGGGGGTCAGATGGGCAAAATCCTCGTCAATGAACAGATTGCCGTCGATTTCGGGCGCGTCGGCCATGGTGCGGCAGGTGGCGGCATCCTCTTCCACCAGATCGACGATGACCGTCTGGCGGGTGCCGACCTTGGCCTCCAGCTTGGCTTCGGAAATTTCCTGCGCCTTGGCCATGAAGCGGTCCCAGCGGTCCTGCTTGACCTCGTCGGGAACGTGATCGGGCAGGGCGTTCGCGCGCGCCCCTGCGACGTTTTCATATTGAAAACAGCCCACCCGGTCGAGCTGCGCCTCGTCCATCCAGTCCAGAAGGGTCTGAAATTCGGCTTCCGTTTCTCCGGGATAACCCACGATGAAGGTGGATCGCAGGGTGATGTCCGGGCAGGCGGCGCGCCAGGCGGCAATCTCATCCAGCGTGCGCGCGGCGGCGGCGGGCCGGGCCATGCGTTTCAGCGTGTCGGGATGGGCGTGCTGGAACGGGATGTCGAGATAGGGCAGTACCCGCCCGCCCGCCGCCGACGCGCCTTCGGCCATCAGCGGGATCAGGTCGCGCACATGCGGATAGGGATAGACATAGTGCATCCGGATCCAGGCCCCGAGCTGGCCCAGTTCGCGGGTCAGGTCGGTGATATGGGCGCGCACCGCCCGGTCTTTCCAGCCGCTTTCCGCATGGCGCAGGTCCACCCCATAGGCCGAGGTGTCCTGACTGATCACCAGCACTTCGCGCACGCCCGCACCGACCAGCCGTTCGGCTTCGCGCAGGACCGCGGCGGCGGGACGGGATACCAGCTTTCCGCGCATGTCCGGGATGATGCAGAATTTGCAGGCGTGATTGCAGCCTTCGGAAATCTTCAGATAGGCATAGTGGCGCGGTGTCAGTTGCACGCTGCTGCCGGGCACCAGATCAATGAACGGATCGGGGCTGGGCGGCACCGCGGCATGCACCGCATCCATCACTTGTTCGTATTGATGCGGCCCGGTGACGGCCAGCACGGTCGGATGGGCGCCTGTAATATAGCCGGGTTCGGCCCCCAGACAGCCGGTGACGATCACGCGCCCGTTTTCCGACAATGCCTCGCCAATGGCCTCAAGGCTTTCGGCCTTGGCGCTGTCCAGAAAGCCGCAGGTGTTCACGATCACCGCCTGCGCGCCGCGGTAGTCGGGCGAGATCGCGTAGCCTTCGGCACGCAGCTTGGTCAGGATCCGTTCGCTGTCCACCAACGCCTTCGGGCAGCCGAGCGAGACCATGCCGATGGTTGGCTGGCCGGGGCGCGCGGGCGCGGTGCCAAGGCTGGCACGGGGGGCAAGGTCGGGGCGCAGATCGGGCGGGTTCTGGGTCATGCGGCGGCTATAGACGCGCGCAGGCCGTGGCGCAATCGCCGTGACGCCAGCGGCAGCGTCACCGGCCCAAGGCCTCGGGGCCAGATCAGCCCGGTTTCAGCGCGACGAAGCGCAGACGGACATAGTCGGCCCACCAGTCGCCCGCGTCGTCCCGGAGCGGGTGCAGCAGGGTTTCCACGGTCTTCAGGACATCGGGGCGCTCAGGCGCGGGGATGCCGGTCAGATAAGGTGCTGCAAAGGTTTCCAGCCATCCGGCGATGCCCGTTGGCAAGGGGGTCGGGCGGGCGATCAGATCGACCGAGATCACGTTAAAGCCCGCCCGCTCCAGACGCGCCTGCTGAAGCCGGGGCAGCGGAAAATCCCAGGGCCCTGGCTCCGGTATGGCGTGGCCATGGATCTGCAGCGCCGCGCGCAGCCCCGTGACCACCGCCGCGACATTGCCGAACCCGCCCTGTTCGGCCACGAACCGGCCTCCGGGGCGCAGAGCTGCGAACACATTGGCGAAGACCCGCGCCGGGTCGGGCATCCAGTGCAGCGCCGCGTTGGAAAAGACCGCGTCATAGGCCCCGGATCCGAAGGGGTCCTGAGCATCTTGCTGCAGCAAGACCAGCCCCCTGCGCCGGGCCGCGTCGGCCAGCGACGGATCGGGCTCCAGCCCGGTGATGACCGCACCGCTTTCCGCCAGCGTTTCGGTCAGCACCCCGTCGCCGCAGCCCAGATCCAGAATGCGTTCGCCGGGCTGCGGGTCCAGAAGATCGCGCACCGTCGCCCCGAGCGCGGGCACGAACCCGGCATGGGCGGCATATCCTTCGGCGGACCAGTCCTGACCGGCGGCGGTTCTGCGGTCAGCCATGAAGCGGTGTCTTACCGCCGCCGGTCGCGGCGGGACGACATGGGTTGGAACGCGACGCCCACATGCGCCTCGCAATAGGGTTTGCCCTGTTCCACCGGCAGGCCGCAGAACCAGAAATCCGGGGTTGCCGGGTCGCCGATGGGCCATTTGCAGGTGCGTTCGGTCAGTTCCATGAGGCTGAGCCGCTTGGCCTTCTTTTCCACCTCGCGCTGAGACGCCAGCGCTTCGGGGCTGATTTCATTGGCCGAGGGCTGCGGCGGCAGCGGTTGGCCCGCGGGAATGATCGCCTTGCGCGCGGGCACCGGTTTCGGGGCGGCGACAGAGGCGGGCACGGCGGCGGGCTTTTCCGGTGGTGATGCCGGGGGCGGCGTCGGAGCGGGTGCGGGTTTCGCCGCGGCGGGGGCCGGGGCCGGTTCCACCGCCGGTTTGGCGGGGGCGGTTCCGGCGGTCCTGTTCGACAGACCCAGACGATGAACCTTGCCGATGACCGCATTGCGAGTGACGCCGCCCAGTTCCTTGGCGATCTGGCTGGCGCTCTGGCCATCGGCCCACATTCTTTTCAGGGTCTCGACACGTTCTTCGGTCCAGGACATCAGGCCACCTTGCGGATCAGAGGGTCAACGGACAAGGCGCCCGACCGGTCGGACGCCTTGGACAAATTCAGCAGATGCCTATATTAAGCCCCGCGCCACGGGATACAAGATGCGCGGGCGGGCCAAGGCGGCCCGGCGCGGACCCTGCGGGGCGCGAACTCAGACAACAGGGACGAATTCGGGACATGTCGGACATCACCGGAATGGGCACGCGGCGCTTTGGCCGTGTCAACTGGATCGGGCTGGCAACGCTCGGCGAACGCGAGATCCGCCGATTCGCGGCGGTGTGGTCGCAAACGCTGATGGCGCCGCTGATCACGGCGGGGCTGTTTCTGGCCATCTTCAGTCTGGCCATCGGCACCCGGCGGGGCGACGTGATGGGGGTGCCGTTCACATCGTTTCTGGCGCCCGGGATCCTGATGATGACGGTGATCCAGAACGCCTTTGCCAACACCTCGTCGGCCATCATGATTGCGAAAGTGCAGGGCAATATCGTCGATACGCTGATGCCGCCGCTGTCGCCGTCGGAACTGGTGGCGGGGTATCTGGCCGGGGCGATTGCGCGGGGGTTGTTCGTCGCCGCGGCCATCCTTGTGGTGTCTGCGGTGTTCCTGGGGCAGGGACTGGCGCATCCGGTCTGGGTTCTGGTCTTTGTGGTGCTGGGCAGCGCGCTGATGGGCGGGATGGGGATCATCGCGGCCATTCTGGCGCGCAAGTTCGACCAGATGGCGGCGATCACCAACTTCCTGATCACCCCGCTGAGCTTTCTGTCGGGCACCTTCTATTCGGTCGAGGGCCTGCCGCATGCCATGCGCGTGCTGACCCACATCAACCCGTTCTTCTATCTGATTGACGGTGTGCGCTATGGGGTGTTGGGAGTGTCCGACAGTTCGCCCTGGATCGGGTTGCCGATCTGTCTGGCGGTGACCGCCGCGGTGCTGAGCCTGTGTCTGCGCTGGTTCCGCACCGGGTATCGGCTGAAAGCCTGATGGGGAGCGACCGGGATGAGCAGCATTTATGACAACCTGACCCAGCTGGGCGGCGCGACCGTGTTGCCGGAAAACCCCGACGCCGCGGTGCTGGAGAAGGTGCAGAACTCGCAGGCCGATACGCTTTTCAACGTGCGGTTCACGGCGCCGGAGTTCACCTCGCTCTGCCCGATGACCGGGCAGCCCGACTTCGCCCATCTGGTGATCGACTATGTCCCGGGCGACTGGCTGGTGGAGAGCAAGTCGCTGAAGCTCTATCTGGGATCGTTCCGCAATCACGGGGCCTTTCACGAGGATTGCACCGTCGCGATTGGCCGGAGGCTGGTGGATGTGCTGGCGCCCAAATGGCTGCGCATCGGCGGCTA